>LRSK01000231.1 GCA_001563325.1 Candidatus Thorarchaeota archaeon SMTZ1-83 | reverse complement strand
AATCTAGAGGACTGAATGCATATGAGGAAGGAGATTCGGATTGCAGGTACAGGCGGAATGGGTGTTGTACTTGCAGGAGTGATTCTAGGCCATGCAGCAGTCGTATACTCAGGTCTCGAGGCAGTCCAGACTCAGAGCTACGGTGCCGAGGCGAGGGGGACGGCCGCGAAGAGTGAAGTGATTATCAGCGATGAGCCAATACGCTATCCCAAAGTTGGAGAGGCTGACTACAGTGTACTGATGTCCCAGAATGCCTTCGATCTATACCTCAGAGAAGCGCGAAAAGGCAGTGTTGTAATAGTGGACATGGACCTCTGTGACTACGGCGAAGCAGAGGCCGATTACGAGGTTGTAGGTGTGCCTGCTATGAGGACTGCCGACGAGATAGGAATGAGGCTTGTCGCGAATATGGTCATGCTTGGAGCCTTGGCGAAGAAGTCCAAACTACTCACGATTGAGGCCCTGGAGAAGGCAATAGGGGACCTAATACACTCCAAGGCTCTTCAGACTGACATTGAAGCTGTCCGAAAGGGGGCGACTCTTGTCTAGCCACCGTGTACAAGTGGCAACACAATCAACTCATCACCATCTTTGAGCCCGGTTTCAAGACCCCCTGTGAGCCCAATGTCAACCTCGTTGCACAGTATCAGCGCTTCTCTATCGATCGTTTCGGGGTCTGTCCAAGTTCTTTCAACGGCCTCTTCACTATCAACAAGAGTCTGAAGGACCGTACGGAGACTTGACTCTTCTTCAACTTCCACACTGTACTGTTGGTTTGTCATCTGGTACGCCAGAGGCCCACGAAATCTGACTGTCACTCTCATTACGACCGCAGTCCCACCATTCCGGTTCTCAGATAAAGGAACCGGACTACATTCCGAATGACTGCTTGAGTACATCAGGGTTGAGAGCGCCTGCCTTGTACGTCTTGCCATTTACTATGTCGTTGATGGTAATCTCAGCCGGACTGAAGAGATGCGGATCGACCTTGTAGAAGTCGAACTCAACACTCTTGAACAGCTTGAAGAAGGGCTGTCCGTACTGACTTGAGGCCGAGGATGGTGCCTTCTCAGTCAGTGCTGCGAGGTCGTCGTCCTCATCGGGTCTGATGAAGTAAAACGTCCTACCACCGTACAGAATACAGTCGTTGGTGACGCCCATGGCTTTGTTGTCGTTCTTGGCAACGGGACCGATTGGTGCAACCCCGTGCCCGGTTCTAATCTTACCGGGGTCGAACTTGAGTTCGTGAAGTTTGTGCACACCGACCTCGACAACACGTGCGGATATCTGCACTGAGCCTGCGATAGAGGCAGTGGGTGTAAGGAGACAGTATAGGTCGGAAGTTGACACTCCGCACTTCTCAGCGATGAACTCCGTGACAAACTCAGGAGGTGGAGTTCTCGTTTCGAGGACAATCACACTCATCTTTGCCTTGTCCTTGTAGTCAAGCTCCTTGTAGAGCTTCTTCTCGACCCCTGCGAGAGCTCTAGCAGGACCCGACCCCATTGCGAAGTACTTCCCCTCGTCACTTTTGACATCTACGACCCATCCAGCATACTGGGATCCCAAGGTGGCAATCTTCGGATGGTCCGTACTGACCACAACCGCTGGCAGAGTCATATCACCAATGTGCATTTGTGTGACTCTGACCGCGCCAAGGCCTCCCAGACATACCTCCCCGACGAGCCTTCCTGCCTCGATTCCTCCGGGAACATCAATGCCTGCATCAATCAGAGTAGCTCCATTGCCCTGTTCGGTCACAGCGCAATTCAGCTCGTCTTTCTTATCCAGCATCTCTTTGACAATCTCAAATGCCTTCTCGTTTACGCTTGGGTTCATTTCATTCTCTCCTCAGAGCAAGTGCTCATTCTTCGATGTTCGAAGATAGATCTCGACTTTCGGGTCGCCCTCTGCAAAATCACCCATGAACTTGGACCATTTCTCATTCAGGTCTATGCTCTCAGTCAGAAAATCTGGTCTTCTAGATTGGAGATATCTCAAGTAGTAGTTTGTGAACTCCCTCTCAGACATCCCACTGAACTTGTAGGTAGGGAGTAGTGAGTCCATCTTCCCAAGGCAGAGTATCATTCCCTTTGTGGCTTCGACGCCCCCGCGCTCTGCCATATCGCCCCCCACAATGATGGTGCCCCCCTTCATCCTTACGCCAGCCAGAGTATCCACATTACCTTTTACAGCAACGAAACCCTTTCGCATATGCGATCCCATTTCTCTTCCCACACTACCGGCGATGTAGACCCGACCACCCTTCATTCCATCAGGGCTTCCGCGATAACCTGCACAGAGGTAATCTGCTGCATCTCCCTCAATCTGGATATTTCCTCCCTCCATCTCTGCAGCAGCCCATGGTCCCACGGAGCCTTTGACATGAATGCGTCCCGCAATCATCTCTGCCCCAAGATACATCCCCACGTCACCCTCTACGGTTATCCTCCCACCATTCATGCCCTTGCCAATCATCTTGACATTCCTCAGGTTCCCGCTCACTACAATCTCAGTCTCGTCCGGCGAGCTGCCTGACTCTCCAGAAACATCAAAGAACGTCTTCAACTCGAGAGTCTGGTTCCCCTGTAGAACTGGCAGACTCCCTATCTCCGACGCACTCTTCCCAGCAAAGTGCGAAGGCGTTATTGTGTCTGCTTCCAGAGGAATGTCTGGTTCCTTGGTCAGTTTCAGATACACCGTCATCTGTCAGACCTTCTTGGTGTCGCCTTTTGGAAACTTACCACCTGATAAAAGCTCTGCACAACTCGCGCAGTCATCATGAGCCGTTTGTAGTAACAAAGAAATAGCACATTGCCGCTGCAATCAACACGACTCACAGCTACTAATCTGGTGTTCGAGATGGAGATAAACGGTGTACCTGTAGAGGACACATTTGCAGAAGCATTCAGCATGCACATGAATAGGACAATAATCACAGCCTACGATCAAGAGTGGGCATACACGACTGCAACGGAAGCCACTGGATTTGGCACTTCAGTCATAATGGCACCTGCGGAGGCAGGAATTGAGTATCTTCTCGGTCCAGATGAAACTCCTGATGGCAGACCTGGTGTGAGGGTGATCTTCGCAGTGGGTTCCAAGAAGAAACTCGAACCGCAATTGCTAGCACGTCTTGGTCAATGTGTTCTCACAAGTCCTACAGCGAGCGCTTTCGATGACACTCCCAATGCCAAGGACTTGTATGAGATTGGCAAGAAGGTGGCCATGTTCGGTGACGGCTTCCAAGTCAAGAAGGGACCAATCGATGGAAGGGTTCTCTGGCTAATCCCGCGAATGAGTGGCACCTGTGTCATGCAGAACATGTTTGGTCGAGTGAAGGGCGTTGCCGGTGGAAACATCATCTATTGCTGTGAGGACGTCAAAAGCGGCATGGAAAGTGGAAAGGCTGCAGTGAAGGCTATAGAGAAGGTTGAGGGTGCATACACGCCATTCCCAGGAGGTCTCGTGGGTTCTGGATCCAAACCATCGTCACGATACAAGGTGTTGTTTGCTTCAACAAACGAGAAGTTCTGTCCAACCCTCCGTGCCTTGGTTCCCAATACTGAGATTCCAAAGGGCAGCGAGTTTGTGCAGGAGATTGTGATAAACGGCCTCACAGAGAAAGATGTTGCCAATGCAACAAAGGTAGCTATCGAAGAGGTCTGTAAGCACCCAGGTATCACGAAGATGACAGCTGGGAACTACGGTGGCAAGCTTGGAGAGTATCAGATCCGTTTGCATGATCTGTTCAAATAGGTCACAATATTGCCACGTCTTACCCTAGAACCGCATTAGAGGCTGTTCATGACTTTCCTTGCTTTCTTGACTACCGACTTGATGTCACTCTCTATGAAAGGCTCCACGAACTCTCTGACTGCCGTTCTAAACTCAGGATTACCTATGAAGGGCTCCATGGCCTCTATGATGAAACCGATGCGATTGCCCGGAAAGTATTCGGTGTGACTCAGAAGAGCTTCAAGAATGTCTGAAGCTGTATCTGGGAAGGCTTTGGCAATCTTCGTTAGAGCACGAACCGAATGTCCTTGAAGTACAATGCTCTTGTCACTCAAGAACTCCGTGAATTTGCCAATCAGTTTGGGAGTTCGCTCAAGCTTGTCAACGGATGAAATATTGCCCAGAGTGCAGACTGCCTCCCAGCGAAGGACCGGGGCTTTGGCCTCAAGATTTGAAACAAAGAGCTCTACATGGGGATATAGCAGGTCTGGCACGTCTTCAGATAGAAGAGAGGCCAGCTCTGCACATCCGCTCTGCACTCTCCTGTCTTCTGATCCGAGTCCTTCAATCAAGTCATCCAGGTATACCGAAACATTCTCCGAGATATGCATCTTGTATAGGTCCTTGGGTCTGGTCCCATCCTCCCATTTCCCAGCCAAGATTCTGTGAATGTCAACCTTTGTCATCCGTCTTACAATCCACCCTTCAAAGTATCTGACGGACCTGTTGTAACCCCCTCACATAAAGAGTAAACCGTCTGGGGCTCATGGTCCCGTGACACTGTCGAAACCTTTATCTCAATCTCATCTGCGGACTCCAATCTGACGCCCTTTGGTGTCATAACGGATGCCCCAGTAGCTCAGACCGGTTAGATCGCCTCCTTGGTAAGGAGGAGGCCGCGGGACTTCATGGACATCTGCGCCATGGAGCGCGAATTCGAATCCCGCCTGGGGCTCCACTCTATACCTAGATTGACCATCCTACTCAAACCGGTAGTAGACTACTTCCACAATTTTACTCATCGGGACAATGACTCTTGCCGTCTGTGTCTTGTACTGGGATTTCTCATCCTGCGAGGTCGGTCTATCGACTTCGATGTAATTCCTGCCGACATGCTTGATGACGCCCTTTATCGTCTTGAGCGGTGCATCACTTGCATTCGTATCCACGACAACCTTTACTGGAACTGCCGCCTCCATGAGGTCCTGAAACTTGTTCATCATACTGTCTTCACCTGGTCAACCCATAGTATAATTGAAATCCGACTTATAGTTTGGCCATAGTGCACTGACAACGCCGAGCCTCTCGTCATCGCGAATTCGAGATAGAGACCTGACCACGAGATACATACCTATTGCAGCCAGTACAAGAATACCAACAGATAATCCGATGATGAAGCCCAGCACTTCCTGTACAGAATAATAGCTTGAGGTTGCCACGAGGATGGCCAAGAGTGACATGGGTATTGTGAGAATACCGATGCCGGTACGGAGTTCGGCCAAGTGGGTCCTCTTCTCCGCCTCAATGGTTCTGATTATTGCCAGCGCTGTCGTAAGATCCAATAGTTCGTGGTTCGCTAGTCCTGTTTTCAAGTAAATCACATTCTGTCTATCTCTTGCGGCTTTGTCGTTTTCGAAGTAGCCGACGAGCCTCATCAGGTCCGACCAATTCTGAAATCTTCTCGAGGGCGTCACCTTCATCCAGCTCGTCAAGCCATTTGTCTATTTCTCGTTGGACTTCAGGTGATAGGTCCCTGGCATGCTTCTTCAGTCTGCCCTTCCTACCCTTGCCAAAATCCTCTGGTCCTAGCAGGCTCAATGTCATCGCACCTGTATCCTCTTTTTATTCATTCGATATGACACTTAGCATTTCCGCGCTGCTATTAGATTCGCAGAAGGGGTCTCTGAAGGGCTAGCCTGTCCGCCAGTCTTATATCAGAAGATGGAGGACCTGCGGTTGTGTGGCTTGGTGACTGAGGTTGGCGGGAATTCGCATTTGCTATTGCATTTACCATGTGGCTTGCGAAGCCTCCCCAGAAGATCATCATGTTCTTTGTTGTGCCGAATGTGGTGAGTGCCTATTTCGTCTGTATTGATGCAGCAATTGCATATCATCTAAGTTGAGGATAATGACTCAGTGCCAGTTAGGCTGTCAGGATGGCCTAGCTTGGCTATGAAGACCTGTTTCTTGCATTGGAGAGCGAACCATCAAGAAACTCCTGTGTTCCACCCTTCTCACGACTGCCGTCACCAGCCTGAGTCAGATGTGAGTCTGACACAATGACGTGAGCTTCGTCCGGTTTCACTGAAACATTGTTTCTCAGCCGAAACTGGGCTTCTGTCCGCTGCATTCTTACAGGAACACCAGTAGTCCTGAATGCAGACGATGTTTCCACAGTTCTTGCCGTGGCAGGGTCCTTACTGCTCACTGACTCTTCTAAGGAAGTCTGGTCATAGCAGTCAACCACGGACTCCCCTTCAAGCGAGGCTGGTAATCTCTGGGGGAGTGAGGACTTCCCTTTAGAACACAGGCTCCTTCGGGCTTTCGGAGCGGCTTTCTCCTTCTGAAGAAGCCACATGCCTAGTCCATTCTTCTCATCTCTCAATGAAGGGATGAGCATGATTAGACGTCTACCGATATTGATAGCGCCGTTCAAGTCAGCATTGGCTCGGAAGCCACAGGTGTGGCAGATGAACAGAGACTGTTTCGGGCGAATTCCCGTGTGACCACATTTGTGACACTTGACAGAGGTCCAAGACTCGTGAACAGCCACAAACCTCTTCGAATCAAAACCCAGAGTTTCCAGCTTATGCTTTAGCATCTCTCTTACTCTATAGAAAGACCATCTATGGATCATTCCACGGAAACCGCGGCCTGCGTAGTTCCCCTTACGAGCCCTGTTTCTGATACCTCTGAGCAAGCCAATGCTTATGTACAGGTCGTAGTCTTTTGTCAGCTCCATGACTTGGTCGGAGATGTTCTTGACCACCTTCCTGTCATACTCGATGCTGACTCTCTTTCGTTTGTTGCCTATATCTCGGAGTCTTCTCTTGATTCCTGATGTATCAGTCCCAACTCTGTGAAGCCTTTCCATCTCTCTCTGGAGAGAGGAAACACGGTTGTCATATTGTATCATCCGAACCAGCTTCTTCTTTTCCTTCCAGAAACGGACCTGTCTATACCCGTTCCGTGTAAGAAGCACAGTGCAAGCTGTCTTGTTTATGCCGAGATCAATTGCAAGAACAGCAGGAGGTTTTCTAGAGAAGTCTAGCAACTGAATACCCAAGGTCAAAGTGAATATGGCCCACCACTTCCTTGAACGGTCCTTGAACAAGCGTACTGTCCTTATCTCCCCCTCTTCCTTCCTCTTGAGATGGTACGAAGAGGGCGACAGGGGAATGGAGAGCTTGTCATGGATGCGACGACCTTGTCGAGATGAGTCTAGCGAGTCACGGATGACTAGCCAATATCTGATCTTATTCTTGGCCGCATAGACGAGTTCGAATCGTTGCCTGAAAGCAAAACGTGGTATCTTCCTAGATGTGTAGCTCCTTGAATTCAAGGGCTTTGTACCACCTCGCTCAAGGTAGCTCTGCCACATTGCTATTGCCGTGTCTCTGCATTCTTGTAACTCGTTTACTGAGATGTTTGGAAACCGCTGTTTGAAGTCATGCGGCACACGAGTTCTATATGCACTGCCGAAAGACGCGGTCAACGTGAGTTCATCGAGTTTCCTAGCATCGATTCTATTGCGTCTCCTTGTCGTCAGCAATTCGTCTTCGTGGCGTTCAATCACTCCAAGATATGCCTTGATGACCCTCGTATCTCTACCAGTGATACGGTTGATTCGAGTTCTCTGTCTATTCGTCATCATTCCCCAGCGAATCGGAATCTTGATACTGATGATCTTGCCCTTGGAGCGACCCATGAGTTTCACCTGAAGAGAATGAGTTTCAGGCCTGCCTTTTAGAGAGTTCAGCCCCCATTCGTCTTGAGCAAAGCTTTTGAACTCCTATCTTGCTGCATGCATGATAGAACAGACCTAGACTAGGCAGTGTAAGCCAATAACAGCAGAATCAGATGATGGGCTGTTGGCACTGATTCCGGAGATATTCTTATAACAGGAAACAAGAGCACAACTCCAACACGTGGGTCGGTGGTCTAGCTTGGCTACAAACGGCCAGCCATGACCGTTGCCAAACATGATTCCTGGTTTGGGTCCAGGGGATCGTGAGTTCGAATCTCACCCGGCCCACCACTCCCCTGCTGATCTCTCGTCTTGGGGAGTCACGCTTCTCGTTTCCAGACTCTAGAATCTTGGCCTTTAACTTCGGCAATAGTCGAAATCCTTATCATGAACCCAAAACGAGTGAGCTGCGTTATGTCGACGCAATCATCTACTAGAGAGCGACTAGCCAAACGTATTGCGGGTGAGATTGCCCTTTCTGACCACCCCGGACACACGATGCGTATGTGGAGAGATAGATTCAGGCTCTCACAGATTGAACTCGCAGATTTCATCGGCATAAGCCCAAGCGTAATCAGCGACTATGAGTCTGGCAGAAGAAAGTCTCCCGGCACGTCAACGATACGCCGATTCGTAATGGCACTCCTTTCATTGGATGAACGCAACGGAGGCCAGACAATCGCCGCCTATGTTCGACTTATGGATGTAAGTCTGGTAGACTTGAACATAGTCCTTGCAATGAGTGACTTTCACTCCCCCATGACACTTAGCGATTTCTGCAAGAAACTGAAATGCACGATAGAAACCGGTAAGGAGTTTCTCAAGAGAAAGATCTACGGGTACACACTCGTCGATGTTGAGAGAGCTGTGAAAGAGCTTAGCAGTGAGGCCTTTCTGAAGCTTTTTGGCGCAACAACAGAACGCTGTCTTATCTTCACAAAAGTCAACACTGGTCGGGCTCCCATGATTGCCATAAAATCGCAAGAGTTCAAACCCACACTGGTGATTCTTCACGGCGTAGGTGAAGTGGACAGGCTTGCGTTGGAGCTCTCTGAACAGATGAGAATTCCACTGGCAGTCAGCAAGATAGGCTCTGTTGATGGTCTTGTTAGAGAGCTTCGTAGCATCAAGCCAGACTAGCTGAAGATCAGTTTCAGAATGGCCATCCTAGTGACAACCCCGCTGTATACTTGATCAAAATACTTCGCATGTGGAGTCGAGTCGATCTCCGGTGCCAACTCGTCGACACGAGGAAGTGGATGCAATATAATCGCATCATCTTTCATCAGACCAATCTCATCAGACGTGATTCTGAATTTCCCTTTGACATCGTCGTATTCTCGAACGTCCGGGAAACGTTCTTTCTGTATTCTGGTCATGTAGACAACGTCTACATCCGTCACGGCCTCTTCAACAGTATCCACTTCGGTGACTCGTACACCTGCCTTCTGCATTTCGTCTATTATGGCTCGTTTCATTCTCAGAGTGGGTGGAGCAGCCAGCTTGATGGTGACATCATAGTATGAGAGTGCCATCCCCAGAGAATGCACTGTTCTACCATATCTAAGGTCCCCGCAGAGCGATATCGAGAGACCATCGATTTTTCCCTTCAACTTCTTGATGGAGTAGAGGTCAAGCAGTGCTTGTGTTGGGTGCTCCTCTGATCCACTTCCTGCGTTTATGATTGGTATGTTTGAGAATTCTGCAGCAACTCTCGCAGAACCGTCCAAAGGATGCCGTATGACGATGACATCCGCATACTTCTCGACCGTGCGAATGGTGTCTGCTAGTGTTTCTCCTTTACCCCCAGCTGACGTCGAGATGACATCAGCAAATCCAAGTACTCGTCCGCCCAGCCGGATCATTGCGCTCTCGAAGGAGAGTCGTGTACGTGTTGAAGGTTCGAAGAACAGAGTGGCCATTATCCTGTCACTCAGTTCAGTACTCCTGTTGACTGCGATATCTTCCATTTCCTCAGCAGTCAACAGAATGAGGTCTATGGTCTTGCGATCAAGGTCGTGAATGCTAATCAGGTCATGAAGCTTACCCATCTTTCCTCACCTTGGGTGGTCTGATTGGCAGGCTCGTCACTATCACTCTTTAACGTTTCCAGAGTTCCGGCCATACTTCCTAGGTATCTCGATTTGCCTAATCTCTAGTCCTGCCTCTTCTACAAGTTGATTCGCCAAATCGTCTTCGTACTCCTCGATGTACAGTATCTCCCTGATTCCCGCATTGATTAACATCTTAGTACAGATGCTGCAGGGCCTAGTCGTACAGTAAATCTTGGCATCTCTCACAGTGACACCATGATAGGCCGCCTGAATGATTGCGTTCTGTTCTGCATGTAGTCCTCTACAGAGTTCATGTCTCTCTCCCGGTCTCACTCCAAGACTTTCGCGAAGGCAGCCCACGTCGTCACAGTGTGGCAGACCCTTAGGTGCACCATTGTACCCCGTGCTGAGAATCTGAGCCTCTTTGACAATCACTGCTCCGACTTGGTTACGGAGACACGTGCTTCGTGATGATACGAGGTCTGCAATCTCGCTGAAGTATACATCTTTGCTCTTCCTGACCAAGATACCTGCAGCTCCTTGTTCTCGAGTTGTCATGCTCTCTCTTATGAAGCTCGTTGTTTGTTCGTGTCGTGGTTTCCTCGGGTGTTTGAAGGCGAAAGGTAAAAAGACCACATCAATTCTGAAGTCGTGCCCTTATGGAAACGGAAGCCCATAATCATGAGAAAGCGCGAAGGAACGGTCATAGTCTGGCCCGCTTACTTGGATTCCACCCTCACTAGAGCACAGGGGCGAAGAGTCTCCAAGAATCTAGGGGCACCAGACATCACAATCAAGATACTGAAGGAGGCTGCTGACTCTGCAGGTTTCGAGTCAGAGGCGGAATCCGACAAGAGATATCCACGGAATTGGATTGGAGCCCCAGGCTATCTGGTTGTTGAGAATCCTGAAAGACACAAGAAGAAGCGCGTCTTGCTCATGCTTGCGAAGAGCGTAAGAAGGGTAGTTGCACAACGTGAGTCTGCCAAGAAGGCGTCTGAGAAGAAGAGCAAGAAGAAAAAGAAGAAGAAACGATGATTGGAGAGCATCGGGGGCTAACGAATGAAAAGACTCGGTAAGGTACTTCACGTGTCCAAGAGGGGGTCCCTGATTGTCAGGACAGACAAGACACCCCCTGTCGGTGAACGCTCTATCGTCATGGACAAGAAGGCTGAGAAGGTTGGCACAATTACTGATGTGTTTGGACCTGTCAACAACCCTTACGTTTCGGTGAAGCCGGTCCTCAAGGATGACCTCTCCAGACTTGTAGGTCAAATGCTCTACCTCTACAAACGTTAAAAATGATGTTCACTTCTGTACATCGCTCGCCGATAATGGGTAGCAGCTTCCGAAATCTAAATATCAATCCGTGCTGAATGTTCGATGTTGCCATGTATCAGTTAAAGGTCATTTAAATGAAAGATGATTCGGATCGGATTCTGGAGGCTCTCCGAGCCGTTGGTGAAAACGGTCTAATCATCGATGAATTGACTACTGGACTTGGCATTGACTCAAGGAAACTGGTCAAGAGCATAAAGCGACTGAAATCTCAGGGGCTCATTGAAGTGCAAAAACAGGAATTGAAAGAAGAAAGATACATCATTAGAGGGGAGATTAGCGGTGAAGCTGAGCCCGGCAACCTATCAGACATGGATGGGTGTCCCTGCTTTCATTGTCTACGAATAAGCAGATGCGGTGTTCGTCAGCCCGATTCTCCAGTAAGTTGCAGAGATCTAGAGGAGTGGATGCTGGGTTCTGGGGCTTCCTAGGCCTCTTTTCCCTCAGACTTCTTCAGCGGACCTGTAGCAAGCAGATAAATCTCCGCACTGGTCTTCCGTGATGCATCAGGTTTGACAAGCCTGACCGAATCATACTCACTCCTAGCAGACTGCAAGAACTCTTGGAATCCACTACCTTGAAAGACCTTGGTCAGCACTCTCCCTCCACTTCCCAACAAGTCAAGTCCGATTCTTAGGGTTGCTTCTGCAAGAGAGAGCTGTCTGGCCACATCAAGTTCCCAGTTTCCTGTTACTCTCGGAGAACAGTCAGATACGACAAGGTCAACTGACCCCCCAGTCACCCTCCTAATTTCCTCGACTGTTTCAGGACTCAGTATGTCCCCTTGTATAAAGTTCACCCTTTCAATCGGCCCCATAGGGTTGAGATCGACAGCAACAATCTCTATGGAACTGTCGAGTTCACGAAGGACTTGGGTCCATCCACCGGGACTGCTGCAGAGGTCCAGCACGCGGTCCACATCACTTAGCAGTTTGTGCTTCTTCACAATCTGCTTGAGCTTGTAGGCACTTCTTGCCCTGTAACCCTTGGCCTTAGCTGCTCTGTAGTAGTGCTCCTTCTTGCGTGGTTTCTTTGGCTTTCCCATCTGTCTATTTCTCTCCGGATAGATCAGTGATAGCTCCTACTAGTTCACTCACAGACGCTTCTGTGCGAATCGCAGTGGGCCTGAAGTGAGTACGCGAAGTGGCATGTCCACGCTCCCTTAGTGCCTGTATGACTGTATCAGTCTTTGGTGGTGTAAGGTTGTGAAGGTCACAGACCTCGTGAAGGTCAGTGTAGGGAATCGCGGCAAGACTAGCCTCCTCCCTCATCAAAGCAAGGAGCTTTGGTGCTCGCTTATCAAGACCCAAGTCATCGCTGGTGAGAATCTCCTGCGCCCTATCAAGCATCGAACTCTCAAAGAGGTTTCCTGTCCAGAGAGGTCCCGCAACAGTCGGTCTTCCGTTACAGCAGTCTGTCTCGTGATGAAAGTCCGCTGTTTGGATCGACTCTCTCAACGACACGGTTTCAACCCGCATGCATGACCTACAGTATCGCATCAACCCCATTCTATCCGCCTGAACGTTTCCCTCGTTCCTGCTACTTTCGATTCGAAGCCAGACCCGAATGTAGTGATTCGTACTCAGAACAGCAAGTGGCGTGATCGAAGAATCATTCATCCCAGCCACAGAGTAGACCGACCCTATTAGAAGTCGAACAGCAAGCTCATGAACAAAGGGGGCCCTTATCGACAAGCCTCCATACTTTCGTAGTGCTACGCTAGGATAGACCCCACAGAGGACCGGCATGTCAGTTGCAGTCAGAGCGAGAAGCCCCTCGCGTGGTTTCAATGACTGAATTGCTGCATTCAAATACGGCGCGGGACTTCCAAAGGGGTCTACGTCTACAAAGTCGAATCTTTGGTCACGCGACTCCGTGAGGAGTAGGACCTTTGCATCTCCTCTCTTAACCTGTGCCCGATTAGTGAACCCGTATCGTTCTACGTTCTTCTGCGCCATGTCAGCAGCCATTGGGTTCACGTCAAACAGGAATGCATTGAAATCTCCTGGACACTCATTCAGATATCGAAGAGTTCTGACTCCCGAGCCCGCAAGTGGCTCACACATCAACTCTACAGACTTTTCTTGGAGATAGGTCCGAAGGAAGAGCACAGAAAGGTCTCTATTGAGACGCATTATCGGATTGTAGAAGACAGGTAGGTCGGTTGTTGGCTGTTTCTGATTCACACTGTAATGGTCAAGATCTGCACTCAGGAACGAAGTCCTGCCTTCTGTGTACTCCTTCTCGACAATCATCAGACAATCGAATCACGTTCTGAATCGCTAATAAGTGGACAGGCCGGAACGGATGTAGCGGCGAACTCGTTTCGAATACCACCACACAACTTCTAAGAGGGGATCAGGGTGCCAAGAATTAACCGACACAGACTCACCAGGTTCAATCCAGGGGTGTTGATTATTGACAACCAGAGTAAGAATTGAAACTAACAAAGGCACCATAATGACCGAGCTATGGCCTGATGCGGCCATTAACACAGTCAAGAACTTCGTCGAATTGGCAAGGACTGGCTACTATGATGGTGTTACATTTCACCGTGTTGTACCAGACTTCGTAGTTCAGGGTGGAGACCCAACAGGGACCGGAGGCGGCGGACCTGGCTATGCCATCGCATGCGAAACAGACGGTCCAAAGCAAGAACATGTCATTGGTGCTCTCTCAATGGCTCATGCAGGAAGGGATACAGGAGGTAGTCAGTTCTTCATAGTCTTGAATCCGGACAATTGCAAGCATCTGAATCGCAAGCACACCGTCTTCGGTGGTGTGTTAGAAGGATTCGATGTAGTGCAGTCAATCAGACAGGGCGACAAGATGATCAAGGTTGAGGTACTAGAAGCCGATTCTGCTGTCGACAGTCACGAGCTGAAGAAGCTTCCCTCAAGGCGCTAAATAGTCACCTTTACATATACATTCTCATCGTCACAGAGCAACCGGTCTAAGAAGATATCCTACGAGGTAGGTAGCACAGGAACTGGGCGAGGCATCCAAATGGTAGCTGCAGCATTCATCGGAATATCGATTCTGTCCGGGATTGTGGCGATTGTCGTCGCACTGATCATCTTCTATCAGGTGAAGAATGCTGATGAAGGTAGCGATAGAATGCGTGAAGTGAGTGCACTAGTCGAAGAAGGTGCATACTCCTTCATCAAAGTGCAATACCGCGTTCTTACAGCATTCACAATTATCCTTGCCATTCTAATAGTAATACTATTCGTCGACTTCGGTATCCAGATTTCCATTTCTTACTTTCTGGGTTCCATGGCAAGCATGTCTGCCGGATATGTTGGTATCGTTGTGGCCACGAAGGCAAACCGTCGGACCGCTGCGGCCGCAGAGTCTGGCGGACTTGGGCCTGCCTTCAAAGTCGCGTTCAGAGCTGGGTCTGTGATGGGCTTGATGATTGCTGGAATAGCGCTAGTTGGACTTGGTACACTGTATCTACTCTGGAACGCCGTCATTCCAGTTGAGGTCTTTGAATCTCTTGGCTTAGAGCCTGCTGTTGGACTCTGGGAAATCATTACCGGATTCTCCTTTGGCGCTAGCACGGTTGCTCTGTTTGCGAAGGCGGGTGGTGGCATATACACCAAGACAGCTGATCTCTCAGCTGATATCGTTGGGAAGATTGAGCAGCACATACCTGAAGACGACCCCAGAAACCCTGCGGCTGTTGCTGATGCAGTTGGTGACAATGTAGGCGATGTGGCTGGGACTGGGGCGGATTTGTACGACAGTAATGTGGCCGCTATCCTCGCAGCAGCCATTCTGGGTGCCGGGATTGATTTGCATCTTGATGGAGTTCCCCTTTTTGGCCTCCTCCCACTCATGATCGCCGCTCTCGGAACTCTTGCCTCGGTCATGGGCGTCTTCATGGTCCGAGCAAAATCCGACCAAGACCCAGGGCCAGCACTGAATCGGGGGACATACATCACAACTATCCTATTTGCTGTGTTCACTGTGACTATTGTTCTGATTCTTCAACTTGACATCTCAATTGCCCTTGCTGCAATCATAGGACTTCTTGCTGGCGTCTTCATTGGCTTTACAAGTGATGTGTTCACTAGCTACCGTGGACTTGGACGCTTCAAGCCAGTTCAGAGAATGGTTGACTCAGCTGAGAAGAGTTCTGCTAATCTGATTCTCTCAGGTTACTCATACGGACTGCTCAGTGTAGTACCGTCAGTCGTCGCCATTGCTTCTGCCATGGTGGCATCATTCCTACTTGGATCTGGGGCCAATGCACTAGGTCCAGTCACTTGGGAAAATGGCATATACTGTGTGGCGATAGCAGCTGTCGGCTTGCTGTCTACCAACGGAATGATAATGAGTTCAGATGCTTATGGTCCGATTGTTGATAATGCAAGAGGAATCATCGAACAGGCTCAAGCACCTGAGAAGGCAATCGTGGTCTGTGACAGACTCGATGCCAGTGGCAATACAACAAAGGCGATTACCAAAGGCTTTGCCATCGGCGCTTCTGCAGTATCAGTGCTTGCACTCTTTGCAGCGTTTCTTGAATCCACAGACACCCTGCGAATTCCAGGTGTAGTGCCTGTGACTGACGTGAATCTTGCGGCGCCAGTGGTGTTGGCAGGCGCTCTTATCGGTGCACTGGTCCCGGTGGCATTCTCAGCAATACTGATTCTCGGAGTAGAACGTAACTCTGAGCGGATGATCGAGGAGATACGCAGGCAGTTCAGTGCGGACCCGGGAATCTTAGAAGGCACCTCCAAACCCGACTATGATGCATGTATCGGTATTGCCACCTCTGGTGCAATAAGGGAACTGATGCCTGGCACATTGGTTGCCATATTGATTACCATCGCAACTGGGGCCCTACTTGGACTGGAGGCGCTTGCAGGATATCTGGGGGGCGCAGTCCTGACTGGACTCGTAATGGCTCTCTTGATGGACAATGCAGGAGGGGCCTGGGACAATACCAAGAAGATCATAGAGTCTCCTGAATACTCCAAACACAAGAAGGGAACGAAAGAGCATTATGAGGTATGGGATCGAGCTGTCACAGCTGATATGATTGGGGACCCGTTCAAAGATACGGCTGGGCCATCTATAAACACGCTTCTAGTGGTCATTACTCTCACGGCAACACTCTTTTTGCCAGTGATAGCGGGCTTACACGTGTGGTTGACTGGAATCATTCCCTAGTCTGCTCAGATGAGGTGAAGTGGAGATGCGCTTTGGCGTAGTCGCAATCGAATTTATACCTGCAGTAAAGAGAATCGTCGCCGGAGGCATCCCAGACTTCTCTCGTATCAGTATGGTTGAGATAGTCCGAGAGGCAGCGGCGATTGAGATTCCCATGGAGATTGAGCACATGGTGCCTGGCTCGTTGACGCCCGAAGTCATCTTAGAACTCGCGGAGCTAAAGGACGAGCTAGGTCTCTCGTACACTGCTCATTTGCCATTCTGGGCCATCGAAATGTCCTCGTTCAATGATTACATTCGTACTGGAAGTGTGGATAGCAATGTCCACTCCATTAGGGTTGTAGAGGATCTTGAGCCTGAGGCATACGTACTTCACTCTACGGGCTCCCTGGCCGCTGAGTACTGCAGGCAGGGATTCTCACCGGGCGTGGACCGCTTGGTACAAGGATACATGAATGCCTTTGCCATGAAGAGCGTCGAGGAGATTATCAGCAAGTCAGAGGTCAATCCCCGGAAACTTGCAATTGAGAATATTGAGTTCCCCTTCGAGTTTACCCGGGAGATTGTTGACGAGTTCAACACCAGCATATGTTTCGATACGGGGCACCTACTCACAAAACAGTGTGGAGATGAACCTCTGTCTGATTTCTATCGGAAACACCGTGACAGAATAACAGAGATTCATCTGAATGACGGTTTGGCCGAGAAGAACGAGGCTGGCGGCTACCAAGATCACTTGGCGTTAGGAACGGGCGATATGCCGGTCAGAGATTTCCTATTGGAACTTGTCAAAGACAAGTTCGAAGGCCCTTTGATATTTGAGATGCCGTACGAGGATGCAATCGAATCACTGAACACTATTAACAGTCTCGTACCAGAGGCTCTGCAATAA
>LRSK01000230.1 GCA_001563325.1 Candidatus Thorarchaeota archaeon SMTZ1-83 | reverse complement strand
AACAAAGTCTGCCGAGAATCCCTGCACATATGGAGTCCATCTCTGAACTTTCTTCTCCATGAGATGGTTTGCAGAGAATGTAATGCTACTACCATTGTACTCAGATAATTGAACACCGTATAAATCTGCGAATTTCTCGTTATATGTTGCAGGACTGATGAACTGGGGATCATTATCGATTTGCTCATATTTCTTTAGAACCCATAGTCCTCTTCCCATCCTTACAACCTTGCCCCGGTCCCGCAGAGCCTGGACACATCCGTCTACTACTTCTAGATTTTCATCTATCGCTTGTGCAATCTGTTTGAGTGTGATACCTATCGTAAGAGAGTTTCTCACCGTTTCAACTACTCGGTCGTTGCCTACTCACAGAGTCTTCTGATAAGTCTGCGGGCTTGTTAAAGGATATGCTTGTCAGGATGTTCCCAAGTCTGAGAAAAGAGCAAAGAAATCCTAGACGAGTCATCCCAGCAATTGAATCAGCCATTCATGAATTGGCATCATTTTCTGTATGTGGTCGAAGCAGACATCGACCAGTTCCGGTTTCTTCAAAACGCCTACAGGTATCTTAGGCGAACTAACATAGAGGCCATTGAAACGGAGCAAAGCAGCCCGCGGGTGATTTGCATCACATCCTCTTGGTACGCGTGTGTAGTGCTCACCTCCAACCTCATACCCTTTGAAGGATTTGACATTGTCAATTGCCTCGACCAATCTTGTGCCGAGTTCATTGTTTAGAACAGATTTCCTGTATTTCTCGAGGAGCCGCTTCGGAAACATCCACAATCCACCATGGATTCCTCCACCAGTTTCATCCAATCCTACAAAGAAACCAGGTCTCTCTTTCTTCTTTCCAGGTCCTTCCCAGAACCGAACTCGAAGCCTTGTGTTGTAAGGAGATTTGTCCTTGCTGAATCGAATATCGCGATAGATGCGCAATAACGACCCGCTACCATTGGTACGGGTATCATAGACCATGTCATCAGAAACACTGGTAAGTCGTTTGCCAAGGGCAACCACGAAGCTCAGTGCAGGTTTCACTAGATACTCCTGGTAGTCGTTCTTCCGCTCATTGAACCACTCACGATAGTTGTTCTCCTTTAGCTCGGCGAGGAATCCTAGACCTTCTTTTGGAAAGCCTGTGAATGCTTGTATGCCTTCCATTATTTGCCTCCATATCTAATTTCATTATAGTTAATTGGGTTTCCATATAAGTGGATTTGCATCAATGAGCTGGTCTATAGAGTGAGGGGCTAGAGTGTAAGTTCTGACTTGTTCACTGCATGCTTAGTGATCTCAAGATTGCATGATCTTCTTTCTCTACACCATTCTTCACATTTCTGTGCCCAATGTTCTTCTTTATACAGTAAGTGACACTCCTCACAGAGATACAGTCCATCAACTTTCCTTGTCATGCTAGATTATTCTCCTTGAAAACGCGTATCAGCAAGATAACTCTGACCCTTTTTGTCCAGAAACTCCCTTAACCATCCTGAATTGGCATCGGACCTGCAGTCAAACTCAGGGACGAATGGTTTGATGTCAATCAAGGGAGAGCCATCAAGCATGTCTGCACCTCTAAAGAATATGCGGTTGCCCTCTATTTTGATTAGCTCAACTATTGAGATGCCAACTGGGTTTGGACGTGAAGGTGATCGTGTCGAGAAAAGCCCTCGTTCATTCTTATCGAGATATGGCACGACCCTGAGTTTCAGCGGACTCGCTCGATGGAACCAATACACAAGAATCACATGAGAGAATAGGTCCAGGGAGTCCAATCCGTCTATGAACTCTTCTTTGATGATAACCTCTCCAAGGACATCGGATTTGCTGGATTGGATTGGGATCCACTTTCCGGACTCAAAAGGGGTCTTAATTCTGCCTATCGGGCGTATGTTAATCTCCACTGGGTACACCTGCTTGAAAGACTAGCAAACCCATTTACCTTTCATTAAGTATATACCATTCGATTCTGATATCGCCGTTCACCGCAACTCAGAGCGACATTCCTCCATCAACGGAAAGGATGGTCCCTGTACAGAACTCAGCAAGTGCCAAATAGAGAATGCCCTCTGCTATCTCATAAGGAGCGCCTAAACGTCCCATTGGTTGTCTTGCAATGAATTCCTTTCGGGCTGCCTCAGGGTTTGGTAGCTGGGATAGACGATCTGCCAGTGAGGGGGTATCAGTAGTACCCGGACAGATGCAGTTCACACGGATTCCATCGTCTTTGTAGTCCATAGCCATCGCACGAGTCAAGGAAGTTAGAGCCCCCTTTGAGGCAGTATAGACAGCGCGATTACATAGCCCTGTCAAAGCTGCAACCGATGCAACGTGAATGATGGTGCCCTTGTTCTCCTTCAAATAAGGGTAGGCGAATTTTGATAGAAGATATGGTCCACGAACATTGACTGCTATCGTACGGTCCCAGTCCTCGTGACTAGTGTTATCGACACGCCCAGGCAAGACGATTCCGGCATTGTTTACTAGGATGTCCAACCTGCCAAATGTATCAACGGCGGTCTCAATTATCTTCCTTGCAGCTTCAATGTCCGAGACATCCCCTATCACAAAAGCAGCAGACCCGCCATCAGAGCGGATAGCATTGATAACGCTTTCCGCTTCTTCCAGGATGTCATTTCCGATTACATCTGCACCCTCTTTAGCGAATAGTCGAGCAGTAGACTCACCAATACCTGCTCCCACACCAGTCACAATGGCAGTCTTACCCTTCAGTTTCATTTTTCGCCGCCTCGCCCTATTGTGAGCTACTTTTGATCACCAAGACGAAATTCACCAGTATAAGCTTGGAGTGGTGTCAGATTAATCGTTGTTTCTAATATCCCTAGATGATTGCCTTCGTCGTCGCGAAGGGCATAGTATCTAATCAAAAGCTTTCGAGGAGCATCTGCATCGGGAAGGTCTATCCAGAAGTCAATGAAGTCCTCCTCCCCGCTCTTCAAGCGCTTTATGACTAGCTCAACCTTGTCCATGCTCACCGTCGGATGACACATCCTGACATTTCTCCCAATGACCGCAGGCCCTCGTTTGAAGACACGGATACCATGCCTGTTCCAGAATAGGACATTGTCATCAGCATCGATTATGGTGAATTCTACAGGAAGTGTGTCCAACACAGTCGACAGAAAACCCGGTGGCATCCCCTTTAGCGAATTTAAGAGTGGCTCAATCTTCATTCATCACACCCAAATCCATTCCAGTTCAGCGGCCTATTAGTCTGTCTGATTGAAGCGAATTAATTGAGGTTGTCTTCAACAGGTGTTAAATGGTCGTTGTGGCAGACGTGTTGATGGTGTGCTGGTGCACGGATATGAATGATGAAATCGACCAACTCGAAAAGAACCCATTCAAAATATGCATCTGGAAACCAAAGGAGGAGTGTGGAAACTGCTCACTTCACAATGAGATACATTGCGAGATGCATCGAAGTGACACATTGATGTTTGGCGGGAGCGCAATGCTGTTCTTCGTTCCCTCAATTGGGGGCATGCTTCTCGGGGGTTTGTGGCCGTGGGTCATTGGTTATTTTATCTACTGGCTATTCTTCTTCGAGATCTGGGAGAACCGAGTCCTTTGCAGTCATTGTCCATTCTACGCTGAAGATGGTGGTCAGGGTCATACACTACACTGCTATGCAAACTATGGTCTGTATAAGACCTGGCCGTATAATCCAAGTCCAATGAGTCGTTCTCATCAGATTCAGTTCATTATCGCGCTGACCATCTTTGGAGGCTATCCAATTCCATTTCTTATTCTGAGCAACCAGTTGCTCTTTCTGGGTTTGACGATTACCGGAATTGGAGTTTGGTTGAGTGTCTTGAAATTCAAGATTTGTCCGAGGTGTTTGAACTTCTCATGCCCATTGAATAGTGTCTCAAGGGAAAAAGCGGATGCATTCCTCAGACGAAACCCAGTGATGCGAGAGGCTTGGGAAGATTGCGGCTATAGGCTTGGAGAATAAGGTTATACGGTCATTTGGAGAAGTGCTGGAGAATCGGCTTCGCGGGTACTCTATTCATGCCAAGGCCCACCTCATCCTCATCAAAACCCAATGCAAGGCCGAGTATTTGAGGGTAGAACAGGATTGGAAGGTCGAACTTCTCACCATATAACTCTCGTAGTCCTAGCTGCTGAAGATCCAATTGATTGCAGCATGCAGGGCAGACAACTGTGACAAATGCAGCACCTGCTTCCTTCATTGACTTGAGTTTATCTCGAGCAAGTCTTATTGCCAGAGCCTCATCAACCGGTAGTACAGTGGCTCCGCAACATTGCTTCCATAGTGGATACTCGACTACGTGTGCGCCTGTGACTCTGACGAGCTCGCTTAGGACTTCTGGTGTGATCTCAGTCACGTCCCCAGGGCGCAGAAGATGACATCCATAATGAATTGCTATACCAACACCATCAAGTGGCTTTGAAATCTTCTTCCTTATTGAATCAAGACCCACATCTGTATAGAGGACCTCAATGAAATGTCGCGGCCTACTTGTCCCTGTGAACTCAAGACCCTCTGCTTCGAGCTCGACATTAATGCTGGTTCTATATTCTGTATCATGCTTTAGTAGATGATATACATCCTTTAGACTGCCAAAACAACCGTTACAGGGAGTCACAATGTCATGCTCTGTAATGTCAGCCAATGCTAGTGTTCGTGCATTAACCAGAGCCCATCCCCAGTAGTCCATAGCCCTCAGATTTGGACTACCACAGCATGCCACATCATTCAGGTATTCTAGGGTCAGTTCAAAGGACTCGGCAACCTTGAGCATCGAGGCCTCATAATTGGGGTAGTTTGCAGGAACACTGCAGCCCATGTAGAGACTATAGATAGACATCCTATTTGCCTCCTTTGACAAGTCGTCCCGTACGAGTCCCACCAAGGACTCGTTTTACCGCATCAGTGGACAGTCCAGGAACATCGGGTTCCAAGTCCAAATCTTCTCGTTCCCAGTCAGCAGTCACAATATAGAGCTGACCTTTCTCAAGGAGCTCCTTCCCGAGGGCGACTATGCTGTCAGGTATCATATTCTCTTCAGCGGCAAGATTTTTGCAGTCAAAGAAAATGTCTGTGACCCGAACACCTTGTGGACATCTTTCCTGACACTCAAAGCAAGTCAGACAGAGCCAGATCTCTTTGGAGGAAAGAACCTTTTCACGCATGCCAAGGATGATCATCCGAATCAGCTGGTGTGGTTTTATCTCCCAGATATTTGCAACTGGACAAGCAGAGGTACAGGTCGAACAGGCAAAGCATGCTGACAGCTCTTCTCCATTTGGCATGCTCTGAATCTCTTTCCTAAAGCCTCTGTCAAGTTCAGACATATTGATAGGTTCTATGAAGACATCTGGTAATCCCTTCTTTTCACCAGTTTCCGTCATGATGATACACCTCCGGATGTCTTCGCAGACTGTTCTCGTTTCCTGTGTGCGGAGATGAGACCTAGGACCTCAGCCTCTATCTGTTCAGTCGTGAAGTGCTTTCGTTTGATGGCTCCTATTGGGCAAACCACCTGACACTTGCCGCAGCCAGTGCACAGTATTGAACTTACTTCAGCAAGCTGACGCTCGTCATCACGCACGGTCATGGAGATTGCATCGAACGGGCAGACCTTTTCGCATAGCCCACATCCAATGCATAGAGTTTCATCTACAACTGCTTTGTCCATCTGTACACGGACCTTTCCCTTGAGAACATGTGATGCTGCTGCACTCGCTGCAGCCTTGCCGTCAGCAACGCTTGCAGGTATGTCCTTGGGACTCTGACAGGCTCCCGCAATGAAAACTCCCCTAGACTTCGTATTGACTGGCTCGAGCTTCGGATGGAGTTCCTTCATGAAGCCACCTTCACTCCGGTCTACACCCAGCATGTGCGCAAGATGTGCCGTTCCTGGTGATGGATCAATGGCCATTGTCAAAACCACCATGTCGAAGTTAAGGCGTAGCAGACTCCCAGTCCCTTGATCAAACACCGAGAAGCTGATACTACCATCCTTCTCTTCAATCATTTCGCTTGGAAAGCCTCGGACGAATCGTACGCCACTCTCTCTCACCCTTCTGTAGAACTGCTCGTATTCCTTGCCTCCTGCACGAAGCTCATGATAGATTATCCACTGGTCAATGTCGTCACCGTAGAGTCTGTGTGTCATCTCAGCATGCCTGAGTGTGTACATACAGCCGAAGTTGCAGCACCACGGTCTATGGTTCTCATCACGCGATCCCGCACAATTGATATAGGCAATGCGTTTAGGACTCTGTTCAAAGCTTGGAGGTAGGAGAATCTTTCCCTCAGTTGGCCCAACGAGACTCAGGAGGCGTCCATACTGGCCTGCGGTCAATACATTGGTAAACTTGCCTCCGCCATATTCAGATAGCTCCTCAATATCCATCTCGACAAAGCCGGTAGCGGCTATTATAGCTCCCACTTTGATTTCAATCTCTTCTATCTCCACGTCATACGAGATGGCGTCGCGTGGACACTTCTCAGCACAGATGGTGCACCCATCTGTCCAATGCGTACATGAGTCCTTATCAAGGAAGAAAACACCAGGGACCGCTTGCGGGAAGGGCTTGTAGATTGCTTTTCGATCTCCGAGCCCGAGATTCCACTCAGCTCGGCCTGTAACAGGGCAATTGCGTTCACAGGCTCCACAGTTGATACAGTCCTCAATACTAACGTATCTGGGCTTCTTTTTGACCCTGACGTTGAAATTCCCATAGTCGCGCTCGACTTCGATGACTTCTGAATAGCTGAGTATCTCAATATTCTTGTGGCGTTCAACTGCTGATAGTTTTGGAGAGAGAATACACATTGAACAGTCGAGTGTTGGAAATGTCTTCTCCAGACGCGCCATGTAGCCTCCGATTGACGTGTATTTCTCTACAAGACAGACCTTGATTCCTTTGTCTGCCAAATCGAGAGCAGATTGAATTCCTGCAATTCCCGCACCTATCACGAGGACACTCTTGTCCACTGGATACTCCTCAAATCCAATGTCCTCGAGTGTTTTGGCTCGTTCAATTGCACCCACCACCAAATCGTAAGCGACCTTATAGGCGACCTCTGGATCATCGCCATGAACCCAAGTATCATGCTCACGCAGATTTGCTTGGGCTAGCCGGAATGGATTGAGGTCATTCTCCTCCAGAATCTCTCTGAATAGCTGTTCGTGGAGCTTGGGTGTGCATGCCCCAATGACGACTCCTGTTAGATCCTTCTCTTTGATCATCTCAGCTATCTTGTCCTGACCATCCTTTGAGCAGGTGAACATATTGGAGGTTGTGAACGTAACCCCAGGATAATCCTTGAAATCTCGGGCAAGTTTTCTGACGTCGATTACTCCTCCGATATTGGTCCCGCAACTGCAAATGAAGACACCAATTCGATGCTCATCCTTCTTCTTAGGCATTCTAGGATTCCACCTCCAATTTTCCTCTCAAGGGGCTCGGTCCTATCTTCCTAATTTGTTCAACAAATTCTGTGACTATCTCTGCAAACCTAATTCCCATAGCAGCAGATGCGAAATCGATATGCAGTCGCCCGCCTAGACCTATCTCCTTAAACACGCTTTGCCAGAAGTGAACAAAGTCTTGCTGCATGAAGTTGCCAGCTAGAGGATCATCACCACCATAATGACACTCAGAGAGAAGGCATCCCGTGACCAATACCCCATCAACACCATTCTCCATGGCGGTCATTATCTGGATAGGCTCAACTGCACCACTACACGGCACCCTCACAGTTCGTATGTTGGCAGGATAGTGTAAGTGCATGAGTCCTGCTAGGTCAGCAGCTGCATGGGAACACTCCCAGCATACAAAGCAAATTACGAACGGCTCCCACTCAGTAATGGAAATTGAAGGAGGAGTCACTACATTGCCAATGATTGTTGGTAGGTCATACTTCTTCTCTAGGTCGAGGCAGTCTTCTGGACAAGCTTCAACGCACTTGTTGCATGCTATGCATTTCTCAGTGATCCAGACCACTGATCCATATCCAGACAGACCAGAAGGAACTGGGATTGCCTGAACATCGCCCTCCCCCTTCAGAATCTGAAGAAGAGATATCAATGTTTCACGGTTCTTGGACCTGAACCCTTCTTCAGGTATTATGGCACTCAGATAAGCTGGCAATTGCACCATGAGGTCTATGTCCAGAGCTTCAACCTCACATGCCTCAATGCACTTCTTGCATGCACTACATGACTCCGGTTTGTAATTGATGCTCCCAAATCCCTCCACCTTCTCAGGGACTTCCAAGATATGAGTAGGAGTCTGCACTGCGATGTTACGAATCTTTTGAATAAGACGCCCCCGTTTATCCACGGACTGGCACCTCCTTCTGCATCTTGTCAGGCATTGCTGCCATCATGTATGTGGCTCGAACACGGTCTGGATTCTGTCCTATCTCTCGTAACATATCTCTGGTAAGGCTGACAATGAGCTCTGAGAGATGATCACCAGTCTGGTGATGGCATCCACCGGGTGGGCAATGTGCTACAATGACACGATTGGCCCCAACAACTAGACCTTTGAGAATCTCAATTGGTGAAACCATACCAGCACATGGAAATTGAATGACGTAACTTCCTGTGCCATACTGCTTGCCGACAAACCCGGCCTGGTCAATTGATGCATTGGCACACTCGCTACATGCAAATACGAGTGAGAATGGCTTCTTTCCCTCAAGCCGCTTATGAGTGGCTGCTATTGCCTCAAACCGTGCAAACCAGCTCTCTTTACTGTGAGACTGAAACTCGATTGCCCGAGTCGGACATGCAGACACACAGATACCACAGAATTCACAATGTGCTGGAATATGCACTATTCGACCATCCATCAGTCGTAGTGCATCATTCGGGCATGCATCCAAACATGCCTTACAGACATCGCATTCCTCATCGTCTATAACTGGAATCCATCCCGAGCGGACCAGGGGGGATCGTACTATCTTGAAGGCCTCAAGGACAGCATTCTGAGCAGAAGCCATGGCATCAGATAGACTCATTGGCATCTTCGCACCACCAGCCACAAAGATGCCACGTCTAGAGGTTTGGACTGGCTTCATCTTGCTATATCTGGTTCTGATGAAACCACTATCGTCACATTCCACTCCCAGTTTTTCAGCAATTTGTGTTGTTTCAATAGTTGGCCCAATCAGCCGAGGGATTGCTACACGATCTGCTATGACATCTCTCTGCATTGACTCCAGAGTATTCTCGATACGGCAGGAGAGGCCCTTATCATTCTCCTTGATACGAGTTACCCTACCGCGTATGAATATGACTCCAGAGTCACGTGCCTCTCGGTAGAGGTTTTCATCCTCAGTCTGAATGTCAGAGTATACGACAATGATTGTGTTGCCCCGAGCTGCTAGGTCCCTGGTGGTTCTAAGGAGATGGCTCCCCTCCACCGAGGACATAGGGGCATCAAAATCAACTGCCACGAGGATTGTGGATCTATCCTTGGCACGTTTCTTCTTTGAATTTGATATAAGACTATCAAGAGTTACAACACGTTCGGACTTCCCGTAACGCATCTTCTTTGCTGAACTTGGCAAAGACTGTTGGTTTCCCGAAGCGATTATTATGGCACCAAATTCTTGGGTCATGCTGCCATCCTTAGCACCATTTATAGTGACTTCATAGGAGCCCAGCTGCCCTCTGACCTCACGAATTTCGCCCCGAATCCTTTCTACATCTAAGATGGTCTTCTGAATTTCTTGAATCTCACTCCTGAGTGTGTCAGCGTCGCTCATGAAGACACTGGTCTGGAGATAGTGGTGCTTATCCAGCTTGAATGGTTCTAAGAGAGTTACCTCAACACCCAGTCGATGGAGGTCTGAGGCCGCTTTCAAACCTGCAATACCGCCCCCTATGACAAGAACTCGACCTACCATGTTCTCAGTGAACTCGGCTTGTGACTCCATATAATCCAATTGCACTGCTGCATCAGATAGTAGCACAATCGCCTTGTTGGTGGCAGACTCCCCCTCTTCAAGGTGGACCCATCCCACTTGCTCTCTCAATGGAACGAACGCAACAAGGTCATTCTTGATTCTTTGCTTCATAGGGACACCAATAATCTGGGAACTACAGGCGCCTATGACGAGTCTGTCGTCTCCTGAGAGCCCTTTTTCCAGTTCCGCAAGCCCCTCCTCTAGACAGAGATTGTCTGCAACCTCAACTACATCATAGATGGCTTTTGCTTCTTTCCCGATTCTCGTGAAGTCTAACAGCTTATTCAGAGTACCATTGCAGGTGCAGAGGAACAGCTTCTTCATCTAAGCACCTCCTTTCAGGGCCATGTAGACTTCTAACGCAACGGAATTGGCCTCTGCAACACTTCCGGGAATGTCATTTGCACCCGTAGAGGTCCCACAGGCGTAGATACCCTTTAGTGCATTGTGACGTGCAGCAAATCCATACTTGTCAAGAAATGAATTGAAGACTTCACGCTCAGCGGCATGAGGTACTAATGGCGAGGCAAGAACGACAAGGTCTGATTCTATCTCTAGGCGTTTCTGAGATTCAGTGTCTTCAACAATGGTCACAGGAGATCCTTCACGGACTACTACATGATCTGGCTTCCCTCTCACAAAAGTCACATCTGATTCCCTTGCACGCTCGAGAAAACTCTGGCTATGAGTTGGAACACGAAGATCCATGTAGCAAATCGTCACATCTACACCCTGTTCTCTGAGCATGATTGCATGTTTCAGGCTATATGTGCAACATGCCCGTGAGCAATACTCTACTGCATTCAGGTCTCTGCTGCCAGCGCAGAGTATCATTGTTACTGACCCTACTTGCCTTCCTGATGCGGTAAGGGCTTTTCCATTGCTCGGTCCCGCTGAGTCCAGAAGACGACCGAGCTCTCTCTGTGTAAGAACGTCTTCGCAATGGCCATAAGCATAACCAGGTAGTACACTAGGAGAACTTTCCTCTACTCCTGTCGCCAAGACCACAGCATCAGCCTTAATGGTCCGGGTTTTGCACTTCTGCTCCAAGTCAATGGCATCGACTTTACAAACATCAACGCACTTGCTGCACTTTGTGCATGAGTTCATGTCAATAATAGGAGCGAGAGGGACTCCTTGTGGAATTGGGCGATACACAGCCCTTCTAAGAACTCTACCTAGATTCAACTCATCAGGAACTTCAACATCACAGACATTGATGCATTCTAGACAGACAACACACCTATCGAGTAGTACATACCTTGGCGTTGTTTTTAGAGAGACAGAAAATTTGTCACCCTCGTGCTTGATTGATCTTACTTCAGTCAGAGTATGAAGACTTAGCTTTTTCTGAGTTCCTAGAAGGCTTCGATACTGACATCTCCGATGATGCCCACTAAACAACTCTTCACATGCATCAAGACATAGAGCACAGTCATCTGTGGGAAATACCTTTCCAAGATGTGCAGAGAGCCCTCCCACAGTGGCCTCTTTCTCTACAAGGTGGACTCTCAAGCCCAAATCAGCCAGTTGATGGGAAACCTGTATTCCTGCTAGGCCAGCGCCAACAACTATGACTGTATCCCCCATCACTTACCAACTCCCATCTTCTCCAGCAAAGGCTGAATCTTCACTCGATGGTATCTCCTGGCATTTTCTACAACCAGGTCGGACATTCCCATCGCAAGAGCCATCATCTCACCCAGATAGAGAATAGGAAGGCTAAATTCTGGGTCCAGATGTTCGATAGCCTTCTTCTGCTGCATCTCCATCTGGGTATAACAGGTTGGACACACTAAAACGACGGTATCAGCACCTGCATCTCGCATCTTTAGCAACTTCTCCCCCGCTAGAACAAAAGACTTAGGCTCATCCGAGGGAGAGATT
>LRSK01000229.1 GCA_001563325.1 Candidatus Thorarchaeota archaeon SMTZ1-83 | reverse complement strand
TTGGGACCAGAATAGGAAATGCCTGAAGGCTCTGTACAATGTCGAGCTCCTCGATAGGATCACCCAATCGCCAAGTATCGGCGGTCAGCGGAATCAAGCCCGCGCGTTGTTTCTCCCGGACCTCAAACCGTAGGAGGTTTCTGACCTTTGCTCTGTACCAGAAACGAATCCAAGCCTTTCGATTTGAACCAATTCCAGCAATTAGGTATACTCCCTCTAGGTCTTTCAGGTCTCCATCTCGCTGTTCCACCTCAATGGCCAGCCGTTCCATCTCTCGCTCAAGGTCTTCATCATCCCTTCCTTCCGTGCATCTCCTAGCCATGTCACCATTTCGAATCTCAAGCGGATTACCCATGACAGCATCAACGTCTAGTGGAATGAGGATTGCATCAGGACCCTCCGAACCCGAAGCACCTCCGAAACCAGGAGCGGGTGCACATCCCGCTAACGATTCATCCAGTCCTGGTTGCCATTTCGCCATTATCTTGGCAATCTCTTCTGTGGCCTTTGGCCATTTTCTCTCTGTGTCGATGTGCTTTCGAGCAACATTAACGATTGCCTCTGCCGCTTCGTAGGTTTCTTCATCAACTTTGACTGATGATGGGAGGGGGAGCCCCCACATGGCTCGGTAGCAGGATGCAATTAGAGTCCAAAGCGGACTGTGTATCTGGCCCATCATGGCCGCGCCGAATATGTTGGCAGTAATGCGAGAGTGAGTCAGACGTGGGAACCTTCTAAGCAGAGCAGAATCCACAACGAGATCCGCAAAGAGGTTGCACACGAAGAGTGCAGCGGCATCGTTGACATAGCGTCGTGCAGCGGCAAACATCATACCGTTCATCACTGCATCATAGGGGCACACGAGATAGTGCTGTATCTCGTGATGGCAGACTGAACGCAGATATGGTTCGGACTCGTTCATATCTAGATGACTGGGAATGCCTGCTGTATTAAGATGGACAGTCCAATCATTTGTGTCGATGTAGAAGTAGCTGCTAGCTTCATTCTTGTGTTCCAAGATGACATCAGGAAGAGGGGGATGATAGAAGTCGGCCAGTGCCTGATCCCAGGCTCTGCCGGCTGCGTCGCTAAGCGCGGCACTTCTGCGGACATCACTAATCGAACTCACCAATGGAGCCACCTATCCCTCTAGACTCGCTTCAATCTCCTTCCTTATCTCGATGGCATCAGTTCCCCCTGAGATCTCAAGGAAGACCGAAGAATCTGCAGAGTCACCTGTCACATAGATGACCAGAGTAAGACCGTCAGTTCTCACGACTTTCCGTTTGGGAGGTTCTAGAGTTTCCTTTAGTATGCTTGTCATCTTGGGGAAACGAAGGCTCACGATGGTCCAGACGTCTTGCCATTGCTCAAAGGAGAGAGTCAATTGTGACAGCGTCAGTCTATGTAATGCTTCAGACACCTTGTTGAGGAGAACGCTTCTATTCGGAAAGTCTGTGTCTTTGGTCAGGTCATCGTGGACCTGCGCCAGTTTCTTCACGTCACGACTTGCTACTCCCTTGTCTATCGCATTTACCGTTTGAACGTAGCGTTTCTTCTTTAGCTCCTTGGCAAACTCAACATAGTCTATCCTCACAAGAAGGTCGCTCTTCGCCATCTCCTTGAGTTCGTTATGTGCATCGTCTGGTGCCGAGCCCTCTCGTAGCTTCTCCATTAGTTCTATGGTCGCCTCTCTCTGGGCAAAACGAGTTGAGGCCAACTCAATGAGATTCTGAGTGTAGGCAAACCTGTCACCGTAGAAAGGCGACCGGTCCATGTCCTCACTCGTATATCGAGTCCTATGCCAGAAGACAAGGGCTGCAAGTGACTTTACGAGCTCTAGGCTCACCTCGTTTGCGCCCAGAAGCCATGCAGCAGCCTTGCAATATCTATTCAGGTCTTTGGCTGCACGAACGCTCAACGGCAACACAACTTTGTTGCAGACGCTCTTTGCGGTATTGAAATGACATCCATCGCACAGTCCTGTTTCTACTGTGAGCTCATGCGACTGACTCTTGTCGACTCTGACACATGCCCCAAACTCCCTGATCAGTGATCGCATGTACTCGGAAGCCCTAGAGGATACAGGGATTTTGTCGGCCAAGTTCCAGATTGTCAAAAGGTCCTCCTCAGTCAGTAATGCTGGTACCTGCCATAGTTCATCATAACCGAAGAGTCGTTCATCCCTCGATGCTAGCACGAGCTCTAGGTCACTGATGTTGGGCATCGTTATTGGAACGGCAATACCGAATCTATCAAGAAAAGGAGGACCCATCTCGAAGGTGCCCGCGTCTGACGGGTTGTGAGTAGCAAAGAGGCAATATTCCTCGCACCTTTTCACTTCGTCATAATACTTCAATTCACCCTCCGCGAGCATCGATAACAGAATGTTCTGTGCATGCGGAGTCAGCCTGTTGACCTCATCCACAATCTTCCAGAATCCCGTGACAAACTTCCGCCACACAACAACCTCCACACCATCCTTCATCAAAGGTCCAGGTCGAAGAGTCGCAACCATCTTCTCTTCGGTGAGTTGGGGGTGTCCTCTTAGCATGCTATCTTCGATTTCGTGCAGACTCCTGCCAGTCATCATTCTGCCTAGCAACTTGACAAGCGTCGTCTTTCCTCCACCGTGGCCTCCTATCAGAAGCATGGCTGAACGAGGTACTAGAGCACTAAGCACACATGCTCCCACAATTAGAGGAAGTCGTTTTGTGCGCACCTTGTCCTTGGATTTGACCGATTCTCTATATCTTACTGCCAAGTCGGTGGAATGCACAAATAGGCCTCGACTCTCGACTGTGGTAATAACACTCCAAACACGTTCTCGGAGGTTCTTTGTTGGGTTGCTCATCGGGAATCACATCTCTGCAAACGGGACATGCCTTAACCCTTGTGTCAGCTCAGGTCTAGGCGGCGCGAAATCCTGTACGCTTCGAAGACATAATATGTGCAGATTGATTGGACGGCCTTGACTTCACGGTGGGGCTTTGCTGTGGGTAAAGAAGAAACATACGAAGATACTGTCCTGTTGGTCACTCCTGAAGAAATGTCGAAGGAGAGACTTAGCCAATTCTCTGTCTTGGAATCCGCAAAGGATTTCCATGAGAAGCTTCTAAGATTCGGTGAGCTGAAGAAAGGACTCGCTCAACGAGGGTTGAAGTTCGGTGGAAGAGTGCTGCTGATTGGTAATGTAGGTACCGATTTCGAGGCATTCATTCAGCACCTTACACTTGAGATTCCCATAAAGCTTGTACGAGTAAGATTGGAGCGAGTGCTAAGTAGACAGAATCAAGTGAGTGTTTCTGTCGGAATCTGGTTCGAATTCGCAAGAAGGAATGCCCCCTGTATTCTTTACTTCGAGCGAGTTGAGAATCTGGCGCCACAGAGTTCCCAAGAGTCGGCAATGCTGACATTGGAGATGGAGAGAGTCAGCTGGGATGAGGATGAAGTGCTAGTTGTCGCGTCAACATCAAATCCGAGAGAGATAGATAGAGATTTTCTTTCTACCTTCGACAGAACATATCTCAGCGAAGGTACAACTCTGGAGGACAGAATTCGATTGATGGAATCGGTTCTCCGAGGTAGAAGTGATCTCGACCCCGGGGTGATTGCAGAGTTAACGGAGGGCAGAAGCTTCCAAGAGATGAAGAACCTCGGAGTAGACCTTCTGATGAAGGAGCCAGGTGGAGATGAACCAGTTTCCAGAGAGCATCTGGAAAGAATAATAGAAGACAGTCAAGTCCTGCCCGTGGCGAGGAAGCGACACTTCGATTCCTTCGTCTTACGCGCTGAAGGTCGCCAACCACCTCCACTTGAGGCAGCTGAACAAGTGTATCCAGATGACTTCCTGGACCAGCTTTACCTGATGGCTGTTGGAAATGACTATCAGCAAACTCAGAAGGTGATTGAAACACTGAATTCAGGACTCCCTCTCTCAGCTCAGGACCACGAGTTTCTGAGCGACTATCCGTTTCTGTTGAAAGGGACTCCCGAGGACCGACTAACTAGGTTGCTCAGGGCAAAGAAGAGCAATGATAGACTAAGGCGCATAATGGGTAGATGACTGGGGTGCAGATCAAGTGAGCATGTCCAAGGCCCGTATCGAGTCTGTTCGACTCAGGAACTTTCTCTCCTTTTACGAAGGAATAGTGGGTTTTGACCCCGGACTCACAGTCATAATCGGACCGAACGGCTCAGGAAAGACTTCTATCTTCCAAGCGATGAAATTCGCACTTGGCTCAAACCAGAGAGAGGCGCGATACCCTAAATGGAGTGATTTCATTCGCTACGGCGCTTCAACCGCGGAAGTAGAGATTACCGTCACTAATGATGGCAGCAGCCACAAGTTCCTGAGGAAGATTGACAGAGATGGAATTCCTAGAGCATTCGTGGATGGCAAGAGGGTGAAGGCTGCTGAACTGCGCGGCCTCGTTGCCTCGATTGGACTGGATATCGACAATACCTTGGTCTTCATGCCGCAGGAACGTATCAACGCACTTCGTGACATGAATCCTGTTGAAGTGCGACGGTTGGTGGAAGAAGGGACTGGACTCAGCGAAATAAGGGACCGCATTTCTGTGCAGGAAACAGAGGTGGCACTAAGTCAGAGGAAACTCGAACAGGCATTAGATGAGTCAAGAGTCGTGGAGAGAGAGATTGATCTTCTAAAGCATGACCTTGATCGACTGAAGAAGAAGAGAAGATTGCAGGAACAGGAAGAACAGCTTGAGATTGAAGTGAAATGGGCCACACTGGTTGACGTTTCGAACAGAATCTCTCAGACCAGGAAGGAAATTGAACAGAAAGAAGAGGGTCTGGTTAGCATCCTCGATGAGCAGAGAGCCCGAGAAAAGGAGAGAGAGAAGAATCAGCAGGCTGCGGCCACCCTTGAGGCTAGGCTGGGCCAGATTCAGAGAGAGATCGGTTCAATTGAAGCAAGAATAGAAGAGGAGAAACGTCGGGCTCAGAAGCTCGAAGAGGACAGCAGAAAGACACTGAGCGAATCTGACCAGTTGAAGCGCGACCTGAAAAACGAGAAACGCCTACACCAGAAGGCAAAGGTCGACCTTGAGAAGGCCATGGCGGCAAAGGAGAAACTTCTGCAAAGGCAGAAGGAGATCGAGGCGGAGATCGCTGAGCACGAGGCGGAGCAAGATGGAATAGAACAAGAGCTCACTGCCTTTGAAGAATGGAACGCCAAGCGTACCGAATCCTACGTTGTATATAAGTCGCTCCAGAGCGACATTGAGAAGAAGGACGTTCTTCTGAGGAGCCTCAAGGAGAGGGTGTTGAACGAAGAGGCAGAGCTTCAGAGCATTGATAGCAAGTGGACACATGTCTGGGAGGCATTAGAAGAAACAAACGAAAAGGAACTGACCATCAAGAAAGGAAAGCTTGAGCGAGAAATCTCCTCGTTGAATGAGGAGCGATTCAGAGAAGCTACTCTGGTTTCGCGGCTGCAGCGGGAGGCTGATGACATCAAGGTCAAACTCACAGAGACATCCGAGAGGATTCCGTCATCCGTCAGAAAACTGAAGGTGTCGGTCTCGGAACATGGATTGAAGTCGGTTGTAGGACCTGTTATCGAGTTGCTCACCGTAAGTGAGGAACTATCTCATGCTGTCGAAGCAGTTCTGTCCCCTACAATGGCATATGCGTTCATCGTGCAGGATGAGAATGACCTCGTTCTGATACAGAAACTGAGAGACAGAGAAGACGCCCCCTCTCCTGTCATAATGCTTCATGGTGAGGAGAAAGAGGCTGAGAAATCAGAGCTGCCCAAGGGAGGAGGGGTGGAGGGATGGTTCTGGGATGCTGTGGATATCGAGTCGGAAACTAGAACCATGCTCAGACGCGCCTTCGGAGACTTCGTTCTCACAAAGACCGGCAAGAGTGCAATGAGAATGGCCACTCGATTTGGTTTGAGTGCAGTATCATTGGATGGTGTTGTTGTAGTACCCGGGGAGGGCAAGACAATAGGCTATCCTAGACGAAGCGCAACTGGCCTAGTATCTACTGCGCCGCTCCAGTCGCAACTGGACGAGTTGGAGAGAGAGTTGATTCTGGCCAGAAAAAGGACAACAGATGTAATAATGAAGCTAGAGAAGGCCACTGATGAAAGAGAGGAAGTACTGGATCTTCTTGCCCAAGCGACGAGATGGACTAGTACATGGGACAGGAGAAAGAAGTTGCTGGAGAGCATCCCGAGTCTCCAAGAAAGGATTGCATCACGAGGTGATGAACTGAAACAGCTTGAAGCTGAGATTGGCAAGGCCGAGAGAGAGCTCAGAGAACTCGATAACACTCAGCCACCTGAGAGGAGCAGACTGGTCGGACAACGCTCAGCAATCAGACTAAAGATTCGCAGGCTTCAGAAGAAAATCGGAGAAGTTCAAAGTGGACTTAGGTCGACCGAGCAGAACGAGGGTATGAGTAGGAGCGATCTGAAGAAACATGGTGAGAGCATCAAGATACTGTCTAGTCGCTTAGAGGAACTGAGAGAAGAGATGAAGGTCAGCAAGAGCCAAGCTGCAGACATTGTTGAATCTATAGACCTTCTCAGCGACGGTCTTGTTGAAACCGAGGCGACTCAGGTAAAAGTCAGAGAAGAGTTCGAAAGATGCAATGAGGTCATCCGCTCCTTAAGTGAACGCATCGTTGAGTTGGGTCTCGTGATCAAAGACAGCAAGTTCCAAGTGCTTCAGGCAAGAAAGCATCTGAGGAACCTGGAAGGAGAAGAGGAGAAACTGACACAAGAGCTTGCGAATCTTACAAGACCGAAAGATGTACGTCCTCTGGAAACCGCTAGAAGCGAGCTAATACGGATCCGGCATCTTCTGGACGAGTATCAGGACGTTTCAGAGAGTGTAGCCCATACCGAGTTCCAACTGAAGAAACGCCTTGATGAGGTGGAACAACACGTAGCTGATCTGAAAGAAGAACTTGGAGAAGCAGAGGCCGCGGTGAGGCATATACGAGAGCAGTATCATAATGGAATGAACGCTACCCTCTCCAAGGTTGAGAAGAACGTGAACGACATTCTAGCCAGTGCAAGCTTTGCAGGCAGCGTTCGTTTCGGTTTGGTGCTTAGAGATGGCATCTACGGGGTAGAGTTCAAATCCAAGATTAAAGGCGACGAGTACGGAAACATAAGTCAAGGTTCTGGCGGTGAGCGGTCCCTCATTGCGATAAGCCTAATCCTCGCACTTCAGCGATTCAATCCGGCTCCATCATACGCCCTTGATGAGGTGGACATCTTCTTGGACGCCACCAACACAGAGTCGGTCAGTAAGCTCCTATATGATGCATCAAGAAGGTCTCAGTTCATTCTATTCACACCGGCAAAGAGCACACATCTTCTCAAACATGCGGATAGGAGAATCGGCGTCGTTTCACCGAGAGGGATTGACCCGTCCGTAATAGTCGAGAGTCCGAGGATTTCCGATAACTAGGAGTGAAACCACATGAGCCAGAATGAACACTTTGAACTTCGCGTGCTCAGACTGGCAGAGTCTATCCGTTCAGGTAAGACAGACCCGCTAGAAGTGAAGCTGACTCCAGAGTACAGAGAATTGCAGGAGATTGCTGCAGACATTGGAAAACGCTTGGATATCGATGAGATGCTGAATGAGATACTTGGCGCGAAAGTGTCTCGAGTCCAAGAACTGGCAAAGGTGTTGGCTGCTCCGGAACTCTACGTCAACCGGTTGAAGATGATAGGTGCAAGAGAGCTTGCAGGAATGATTGCATTCCATCATCCACTCACATTATCTCACCTTGAGCCTGAACCCCTTGAGCTCGCCTTCGGTAGAGTGAAACGTCTTATCGATGCAATGGCGGCGGAGCCACTTGCCGAGGAAGTACCCAGAATGGCGAAGATACCAAACGGATACACATTCGAGGCTGAAGATGCGGTCCTTCTTGAAGACGCAGAAAGGTTTCTTTCAACAATCCGGAATGGCGAGCCAATGGCTCTCGAGGAGATTATCGTAGGCGAAAACCTGGACGAGGCACTGCGACGGTTTCTGTATGTGGTCATTCTCATCTCAAGTGGTCTGGTCGTGTACGACTCAGAGTTTCGGACGGTCGTCAAGGTTGATGAGCTTGATATGAAGGAGGAGAATCAGTCGTGAATGAGTTCGGCCTCCTCATGCGATTACTGACAAGGTCAGGGAATCCAATTGGTGCGGGCCTTGAAGATATGCTTGATGTTCTAGGTCTGCCTGAAGATATCGGAAGACATTTGTTATTTCAGAGATTGTCGTCATTGCATCGCAGCTTGCAACCACTTGGACTAGTGATCAGACACAACCCCATTGATCATGTCTTCTATGTCGACACCTCAATCCGCGGTCGGCAAATCCTCGAAGATACCTCCTTACCTGATAGACTTGCGGCAACACTGCTCGTGGTGATAACGCTGGCATACCAACAGGAAGGGTGGGTTTCCATTGAGAGGGTCAGCGAATTCAGACGAAAGGCCAAACGAGGAGTCCGGGATGACTTGAAAGAGCTCGCTGCAAGGGGATATGTAGAGTTCAACGATTCGAATACTCGTGTGAGACCGGGACCCAGATCTGCTTTTGAGATAGACTACGAGGAGTTCTTCAAACGTCTGATATCTTAATGCGCGGGATTGGTGATTGCCTTCCTCACATAGCACCAGACATGGGAGCACTAACCATGAGGGTAGGGTCACGCCACTAGTTTTATCAACACTCTCGAGGCTGAACCGCTTGGTCAAAGAATATGTCACATCGTCGTTCATTGAGATTCTCAAAAGCTACGTGTCCAGTCTGCGGCAGCAGAGAAGTAGCTAGAGATGACATCAAGGGCGATCTGCTTTGTACCAATTGTGGCAATGTCGTGACGCGCAGAGAAACTAGAGCCGTTGGGAAGTTCGAGGTCGCCCAGCATCTGAAGAGAGAAGGCAGTATGGACTTCGAGAGGCTCCAGAAGGCGACAGGAGCATCTGGAGACAAGCTCTTCGGAGTGATTGCGACCATGGTCAACATGGGGCTCCTCAACGAAGTGAGTGGGATCTACTCTCTCACCAAGCGCGGCCAGCGATGGTACAGGCAGAGACTTGGGCAAGAATGGGGATACTAGTCCCTAAGTGGGACACTTTCCTGCTCGGTCAGTGGACACTATTTCTGATAAATTGGAAGAAGAGACTCGTCGGGTTCTGCCGCATTTTCCCATAACTATACCTTTAATATACAATCAAAATGTGCTGGACCTAGGGGACCGGTTCAGCATTCAAAAACAATCTCCCCTCCTAACCACGCGAATACCTACTTTCCTTTTGTTCGCTGAGCCGGAACCCTAACTCATTTTGAAGAGATTCCCGAACGTTTGGTCGATGTCCATCAGTGGGGCCAAGACCATGGGCCAAGAGTTGAGCACAACGAAGAGCTGCAGCTACAAATACAACTACGGTGGGAAGCAGAATCTGGAGTAGCCAAGAGGTATACTGAGGTCCCACCGGCTACAGATAAACCATGATTACCACGACTGCAACAGACAGGGCACAAACAGCGTTTCGTAGGCCGGTGATTCTTGACTCTAGTGCCTCGATATCTCGATTGATGCTATCGGAAGTATCTGACATCTGCCAAACATCGATGAACGTATCGCAGTCGTTAGACTTGCTTTCGCACAATCAGAAGATCGCCATCGACTCTCACAGGAATATCTTCAGGCAGTTCCAACAGCCAGTCCTCAAGTTCTGCAACACTCTCGAAGCGAAGGAGCGTCTTCAAACGGTCGAGAGGCAGAGTCTCGTAACGGTTGATTACCTTTCTCAGCTGGACAGCCCTGAAGGCCTCTAGCTCAACCTTCCTCTCTTCGGCGCGCTCGGTGGATTCATCTCTCCAGCTCGTGCCGACTCTGAAGTCCCAGACCTTCACAACCCCTTCCACGTCTCCCGTGGCGATGTGTCTGGTGTCCGAGCTTATTGCAATTGCATGGACATTCTCTTCGTGTTCGACGGAGTGGATGAATACGCCCCCATGGAGTTGCCACAGTCGCAGCGTATCGTCGCTTGATCCAGTAATGATGTGTCGTCCGTCAGGAGTCACCAAGACTTGCAAGACTGGCCCCTCATGGCCCGTCATAGTGTAGAGATGAGTTCCAGTTTCAACATCCCAGAGTCTTACTGTGCCGTCTTGACCTCCTGAAACGATGTATCGCGCATCGGCAGTCATGGTGAGTGCGGTGACATGACCCCTGTGACCCTTTAAGTTATGCAACAGAATTCCTAGTTCAAAGTCCCAGACCCAAATCATCCCCGCATCTTCAGAACCCGGTCGGATCTTGGCTCCAACCACGAAATGGCGTCCATCTGGAGAAACCATCAATGTGTAGATGCTACTGGGGTGATTCAACACACGAAGCAAGACACCACTGTCAATGTCCCAGATTCGAGCCTTGCCGTCATCTCCACCAGTGATGACATATCTGTTGTCAGGGCTGACCGTGACTGTATTCACGTGTGCAGAGTTGGGAGCAAGGGCACTGATCATACTCCCACTGTTGATATCCCAGATTCTGACTGCAAGGTCCATAGCCGCAATGGATACAATTCTGTTCGAATCCGACATTGTGGCAATCCCGTATACTGCACCTCTGTGTCCTGGCAATGTATGCAGCAGACTCCCAGATTGTAGGTCCCATATCCTGACGGTGGCATCCTGCCCGCCTGAAACAACATAGCGACCATCTGGCGTGAAGTCTATGGACCACACGGTAAACTCGTGGCCTTCAAACACACTGTTGGGAACCAATTCCTCTTCCAATCTATAACACGCCCGTGCCCTGGTGTCTTCGAAATGCAGCCTTCTCTGAGGTAATCAAGCGTTATCTAAGAACAAAAGCATGTCGATTACGGGGGGATTACTGAGAGGGCAAAGGTCGCTCAGTGTAGATTAAGAAAGGGGTCGAGAGGTGGCACAAAAGCCACCTCCGAATACCTCAGAGTCTATTGAGCCACAACCTCAGGCTCAGAGGCGTCCATCCCGAAGTCGGCTGGCTTTCTGCTCTTCCTTATGGCCCAGACCGTAATGAGACCAAGTACCAAAAGAGCGGCCAAGATGATTGTTGTGGCCTCCGTTGTGCCAGCATTTAGCTGCAACTGAACTAGTAGTGGCGCCAGAATTAGGCTGAGCAAGTTGACGACCTTTATCATTGGATTCAGGGCAGGCCCTGCAGTATCCTTGAGCGGATCGCCAATCGTATCTCCAACAACTCCACACTTGTGACGTTCTGAGCCCTTGCCTCTGTTTCCAGGAACATCGCAAGGCTCATCTTCGATGGCCTTCTTGGCGTTGTCCCAGGCGCCACCTGTGTTAGACATGTAGACAGCTAGAAGCTGACCCGAAACGATGATCCCGCCAAGGAAGCCGCCTAGCGCTGAAACACCCAGAAGGACACCAACCATCATAGGTATTGAAACTGTTATCGCAGCCAGTGCGATTAGCTCCTTCTGCGCAGCTGTTGTTGAGATATCAACTGCTCTGTCGTAGTCCGGTTTCTTCGTACCTTCGAGGATACCAGGAATCTTGAACTGCCTTCGGACCTCCATCACCATCTCTCCGGCGGCTCGTGTCACGGCCTTAATGTTCAGAGCTGAAAACAGCCACGGGAGAGCCGCACCGAGAAGAACTCCCGAGAACACTAGTGGGTCATCAAGGAAGATGTGTTC
>LRSK01000228.1 GCA_001563325.1 Candidatus Thorarchaeota archaeon SMTZ1-83 | reverse complement strand
TTCATCTGCAAACTCGAAAAAGAATAAAGTCTTCTACCTTGTTAGCAAGAGGTGCCTTCACTTTTTTATTTGGCACAGACAACTCTCTATGCTTGTCAACTGATATCCGACACTTCCATAAGGAGCGAGGGACGAATTGCCTCAAGAAATGTGATAGAGAATGAAGCCAGAACTTGTTGAGCCTGTTGAGTGGAAGGAGCTGACAGACCAGTTCGACAACGAGTTTGGGTATGGTGTTAGCAAAGCACTCCTTGGAGATAGAGCACCTGTTACAATCTCAAGAGGGGATACGAAGTCATTCTATCTAGTCCCGAGGGATTGGGTAGGCAGTCTCGAAGAGGAAAGGACTGATTTCGAGGTCTATTCATTGGGAATTCGAATGGGCGACCTGAAGGAAGGAAAATTCAGGCTCAGCCTCCAAATCCTAGATGCACTTGCAGAACTTACTGACAAGCTACTCGTAGTATCCCAGCAGGGTGCAGAAGCCTTCACCTACAGTCGGAGTATTATCAAGGAGTCGGTCATCAAACTGGACTCTCATCTAAAGAGGGGCCAGAGAGTGATTGTTCTGAACAAGGATGGCGAAGTGTTAGGACTCGCGGCATTATCCGTAGACGGAAACAGGCTGAAACGCCTGGCAAGTGACCGCCTCGTGGGTAAGAACCTTGTTGACATCGGAGCCTATCTTAGAGGTGCTTAGACCTAGACAAACATGTCACTCGAACGGTCGGAGGACTCAATTGATTGCCGCATCTTCTCAAGGCGCTCAATCTCTTTAGACTCCTCAAGCAGCTGGTCTACATTCGCAGTAACGCCATAGACCTGATTGATTTTTTCCAGCATGTTCGCTGCAGACTTAGGGTCTGGCCGGCCTCGTGTAGCATATGTTAGTAGGCCAAGTGCGGCTTGATTTCGCATCTCGAGCTCTGCTAGTAGTAGTGCTAGTGGTCCCGCCACAAACAGGCCCTCCTCTAGTATTGGAACAGACCACTTCTCAAGATGCTGCTTGTATGCACTTGTCGGAACGCAACGCATTTCCTCCTCATCCTCTTTGAAGCTGGCATCTAGGCCGCCCAGCAGGAGAGACTCAGAGAACTGGTTTACTGCAATCCACTCTGCTAACCGGTCAATCCATCCCCACTGCTCCGAGCTATGGGGTTGAAACCGTGGTACAAGAAATACTAGCTTCTTCTCAGCATACCAGTATAACTCAAAGGGAAGCACCAATCGTTCGTTCTCCATAGAAACGAAGAGGGGTAACATGTCACTCTTGATGAAGCCTACTCTCTCAGCGTCGAGGGCTCGTGTAAGATGAGCAGTGCTGAGGAAGCCTACTTCTCCAAGTCCGTGAAATCCGCAGACGAATGTTGAGCCAGGCTCAACCTTGAAGCCGTCTTTCAGGATTATCTCAAATGTTGAATCTCGTGTAGCAACAAATGCCATTCCATTTACCTCAGTGTGAAGGAGAATCTAGTCGTAACTGCAATCGACTCTTTTGTCAAGGAATTCAGATTGTCAGCTGCTTTTGAGCGTATGTATGTGTCCACATATGATAAGGTAGAATGTTCTAGAATAGACACTGATAGAACGCTAAAGTTGATTACTGGACTTTATAAGTCTGATAATTAATAGGATAAGATATCAGTTCATAGATTGAATGTATGATTAAACCAACGGGGTAGGACATGGTGAGCACACTCCGAGAGCTTGAGCTTGCACAGGTGGCACCACGGCTCCTAGAGCTATTGCGCAAACAAGGTGTCGACAGACTCACCAAGTTCCAGATTGATTCAGTGAAAAACGGTATAATGAAAGATGCTAGCCAGATACTCACCACATATGATTATGATGAAGCCTATCAGATAGCCGAAATTGCTATTCTGAATCGTATAGCTTCGGATTATCGAGCTCGAGCATTGATTCTATGCCCTAATCCGCATCAGGCAGAAATGAAGTACTACTCCATCAGTCACAAGTGTCGTCGGCTCGGGATTGAGGCTACATCCATCATTAGAAGAAGATCAGCAGCACAAAAGGAATGGATGGATGGTAGAGTAGTTGTATCGACCTACCATGCAATAGACATAGCAATCAGAACAGCTCCAGACGCGCTTGAGAATGTCGTCGCGGTTTTGATCGACCGACTTGATCTTATTGGTCAGCCAGGGTTGGGAGCTAGGCTTGAAACAGCTCTTGTAGCATTGATGGGAAAGGGAGTGCCTCTGCAGTACATAGCAATCGCACCGCCTGTTGCAGATATAGAAGAACTATCAAACTGGCTTAATGCCATACTAATCATCGATCAGAAAGCTGAGGTTAGACTAATCTTTAGTGTTAAGTCATTTGAGAGTGTAAACGAATCGCTTGCAGACCTGACCGAGTTTGTGCACTATCGTAGGGGGCAGGTCATGATTCTATGTGCAAATGCTCCTGTTTCAGAGGACCTAGCTATTCGTTTGTCAGGACAGAGTGGGCATGATGAATCGACGTTAGATTTGCGACTCTCGCCAGAACACCGAGATGACCTCAGAGACCTATCTCAAAGCATCATGAAATCATATCCAAAATGTGATATGACACCAAAGCTGGAATCTACGATAAAACACGGCGTCGCCTTCTTTCATGAGGGGGTTTCTAGAACACAAAGAAGAAGGATTTCGGCGGCATGGGAAGATGGACTTCTCCCAGTCATCGTGATGCCAACGCGTTTCGCAATCGCTAGTGGTCTGAAAGCCACTGTGGTTTTTTTGATGGGAGTGTTCATGCAGGAATTGGGAAAGGAGCTTTCTCAAGAAGACAGTGTTACAATGCTTACAGAATGGCAATTGAATGATGTGCTTAGGTCTGCTGGCAGGAGAGGAATAGATAACGATGCATTCGGCATGGTGGTTGTAGACAATGTAGAGGAAAAGACACGCGTCTTGGCAAAGTATTTTGTCATTGATTCTAAAGGAAACCTAGTGCCTAGGATTGGTGAAGTGGACAGCGTAATGGATGATGCTGAAAACATCCAAGATTTGGTACTTGGTCAGTTGTGTGGAAGTTCTGATGACTCTGTCGATCCCTTCTCGGTGATTAATCGGACATTTTGGGCAACAAGTAACCGTATGGCAGGATCCATTCATGATGGTCTTGCCTCGGATGACACAACTGTGGATCAACTTGTTTCCCTGAGGACCACAAGGTCGACGGAGAAACGCGCGGAAGAGATTCCAGATGAGAGTGTCAAGGTTGTTTCCTTGAATCCCACGAAGATCGAGGGATTGGTACGCAGTGGAAGCAGAGAGATGTGGCATTATGTGTCTCTGAAGTCTTCTGATGGTGTTTCCTGCTCCTGTGAATCATGGAAATATCAGGGCATACGAAGACATAGACTCTGCAAACACTTGGTGAAGTTCGCAAAGCATGCATTGAAAGATGATGAGACTAAGCAATACGCATCCAGTGTGATAGAACAATCCCTTAGAGGGCTCGAGATAATTGGTGATCTTGAAAACGCCGGACTTGTCCATCGTGTGAAGAAGACAATCAGGTGTACAGACCTAGGTGAGAATGTGACATACTTGGGAGTTCCAGTGCGCGATGCTAAACGTGTCATGAAAGCAATATCTCAGGGCAAGGGTAACCTCAAGAATATTCTCTTGGATGTGGTCACAGCGAGGGGCAATCTACCAAAAGATGTAGTCAGCCACATAGTAGATACGCTACCAGTAAATAGCATTGAAGACCTTGCGTCTGAGAAGAACGAAATGCCGGGGATTGTTGAGAATTGTATTGAAGAACTTGACTACATCAACATGATTCTACTAAGACTGATGGACGATAAGCGAAAAGACAGTCTGAAGAAGGACAGTATTGAAATGGAGAGCAATCTTCTAACACTCATGAGGGCAATTAGATAGCTTTTTACGGTAGGAAAATCGAGCGGGGCCCCAGTCGGAGGGCAAGCATCCTTCCCGTTCTGGTGAATATTCATGAAGTTGTTCGAGCATGAGGCCAAGGACATCTTTCGAGCCTTTGGTATGCAAACACCGCCTGGTGGTGTTGCAAAGACTCCTGAGGAAGCAAAGAAACGAGCTGCTGAAGTGGGCAAGCCTGTGGTTGTGAAAGCACAGGTTCTTGCTGGCAAGAGAGGGAAAGCAGGAGGAGTCAAGTTCGCCGATACCCCTGAAGAAGCTGCCAAGCATGCTGAAGAGATTCTGAAGATGAAGATCAACAATCTGCCTGTCAAAGCAGTTCTCGTTGAGGAAAAACTGGATATCCAACAGGAAATCTATGCAGGGATAACGGTTGACAGAAACGAACGCAAGTACGTCATCATTGGAAGTGGGGCAGGCGGCATGTCAATAGAGGAGCTTGCAGAGGAGAGTCCCGAGAAAATCATCAAGCACCATGTTGAGCCTGATTTTGGTCTGCAGCCTTTTGAAGCCCGAGAAATTGCAATTGCGATGGGCTTTAGTGGGAAGAACATCAGCACACTAGCTGGATTCTTTCTCAAGCTTTGGGAGATTGTAAAAGCGCAAGATGTGGAGCTGACTGAAATCAATCCCTTAATCTTAACAGCGGATGGTAGATTCCTAGCGGCTGATGCAAGGCTCAACATTGATGATAATGCCTTATACAAACACAAGAAGCTGATAGAGAGTCTGAAGAGAGAGCCGATGGAACAGAACGAAAGAGAGCGGGAAGCTACTCAAGAAGGGATGGCTTACGTTGAGTTGGACGGGGACATAGCATGCATTTGTAATGGAGCTGGACTCACTATGGCTACATTGGACGCTGTGTCACTCTATGGTGGGAAAGCTAGCACCTTCCTGGACCTTGGTGGTGGTTCAGATGCAGAGAGAGTCGAGAAGGGAATCGAGATTGCTATGAAATATGGCAAGGTGAAGGCGATCTTAGTGAATATCATGGGTGGTATCACTCGATGCGATGAGGTGGCCAAGGGCATCGTGGCAGCAAAGAGAGATGGTGACATAACAGTCCCCTTAGTCATTCGTATGGTAGGCACCAATGAGGAAGAAGGGCAAGAAATTCTAAGACAAGCAGGGATTCCATTCCTGAAAACGATGGAAGATGCAGCCCAGAAAGTAGTAAGCTTGGTTGAGGAGGGGGCATAGATGGTCGTATTAGTTGACAAAGACACCAGAGTAATTATTCAGGGGATCACAGGGTCTCAGGGCACATTCCATTCTGAATCTATGCTAATGTATGGAACAAAGATTGTCGCCGGAGTCAGAGCAGGCAAACAAGGTGAAGAAGTGAATGGAATTCCGGTGTATGACAGTGTTAAAGCTGCAAGAGATGCTCAAAATGCCAACGCATCCGTGATTTTTGTTCCAGCACCTTTTGCAGGCGATGCGGCTTTGGAAGCTATTGCTGCAGATTTGAATCCGGTTGTGGTGATTACAGAACATGTTCCAGTATTTGACGAAATGAGGATAATTCATGCTGCAAAACGTAAGGATATTACAGTGATTGGTCCCAACACACCAGGCATCATCACACCAAGTGCCAAACAGAAGCTTGGGATTATGCCTGGGCATGTCTTTTCTGGTGGAAGGGTAGGTCTCATGTCACGTAGTGGTACACTCACATACGAGATAGCTGCAGGAATGACCAATGCGGGGATAGGTATCTCAACAGCAATTGGTCTAGGTGGAGACCCATGTGTAGGTCTGACTCCAATAGAAGCAGTGGATCTTTTCAACAAAGACTCAGGAACTGATGCAATTGTGTTAGTTGGTGAAATAGGCGGCGATGCTGAGGAACGTGCGGCAGCATACATAAAGGATCATGTAAAGAAACCCGCAGTTGCATTCATCGCGGGGAGAACTGCACCACCGGGGAAAAGAATGGGGCATGCAGGAGCGATTATTAGTGGTAGTTCGGGCACAGCCGCAGCTAAGATTGAAGCGTTCACTGATGCGGGCGTTCCTGTGGCGGAGAAGCCTAGCGATATTGCCAAGCTTTTGAAGGACGTCCTCTAGCATTATGCGTGGAGAGAGCACAAGCTTTTAAAACACAACTCAACAGGAAAGCGGGAGCGGGCTAACAGGACTCACTGTGTGCCGCATGTATTGAGGTCTAAGAAATGCCAGTTGCTGATATTGAGAAACGCAGGCTTGCACAGCACTACTTGCTCTACAAGTCAGTATGCAGATACTGTGGAGCAACCAATCCATTGAAGGCGAAAAAGTGCAGGAAGTGCAAGAACAAGGACCTCAGACCCAAAAGGCGTGCTAAGAAGTAGACTACAAATCTGATAATTCAGATACACAATTCATCAGATCTTCTTGTACCATTCATAAACTGCAGTCTTCTCAGATAAGCCGATAGAGTCATGCAGTCGATTTGCAGCTTCGGATGGTGCAGCACCCTGAATACAGACTAAGGCGGGATCGCATTTTGATAGTCACATCTAGTACCCAGTCGCTGCCTCAGTTAGGAATAATTAAGCAATACGGATAAGTGCAACCTCAATTTTAGCCTGAATTCCAAGACTCCCGCATTAATCCTCCTCACTCAAAACACCCAATTCAGAAGGTCTTGACGACACAGCGATTTTTGAGGCTACAATTACTGCACACGTACTAGGGAATAATGATGGAAGTAGATTCAACGTATATATTTAAGATAAGAGGTTTGCAGGCACAGCAAGTAGCTCGCACCTGCTTCTTTATCAACCATCCATCATTCTTATATCCGAATTGCTATCCAAACAGCGGGCAGAAGGGCCGGTGATCTAGTCGGCTATGATGCCGCCTTCACACGGCGGAAATCTTGTTGATACTATGAACACTCAGCAAGACCGCAGATCGGGCGTTCGAGTCGCCCCCGGCCCACCATCTTCCTCGAAGTCAATCCGTCACTCTTATAACGAGTTGAACTTCGGAGAGTCTGTTGCGGAGGCTCAAGAATGCCAAAACAAATCTATGATGTAGAGAAATTCCTCGAGATGACAGAAGATGCAAAGGAGTGCAGAGTCAAGAGAGGGGCTGGCCAAGTCAAGTTAAAACTCCGAACAACGCGGTATCTCTACACGATGATTCTAGAAGCCCAAGAGGCCGAGGAAGTCCTGCAACGTGTGAAATGCCAGATTGTTGAGGCACGTCCTGAGCCCGAGGAGGCCTAAATCTCAATCATTTCATTCACTTCAGGCACATTGGCCTTTCGTCCCTTCTTCTGAAGAAGATCTTGAAGCTTGTCACATGACTCTGACTCTCCATGGACTATGTGGAACTCGGGATCTCCTGGAATCCTTGTAAGTAGGTCCAAGAGCCCCCTTGAGTCCGAGTGTGATGAGAGGTGGTGCATTCTTACATCGGCAGCGACCTCATACTCGCGACTACCAACAAGGACTTTCCCAGTCCTTATGAGTTCCGCACCGGGAGTGCCAGGAATCTGGAAACTGACCAACACAATTGAGTTCTTTGGGTCATCATGAAGCAGCTTGAAGTATAGATGCGATGCCCCACCCTTCAGCATGCCAGCTGGGGAGATGATTATACCTCCACTCTTTGCAGCCTTTGTACGGTCTCTGTTGTCCTGAATTATGCGAGTTCTTCCCACCGCTCTACTGAAAGACTGTGGACTCTGAAGGTACTCGGGATGTCGCGTCAGGACCTCATTGACCTTGCGTGCCATTCCGTCTAAGTATATCGGATACTTCTGAGGTATGTTGTTCTGCTCGAGGATGCACATCATTTCTTGACTGCGACCCACAGCAAAGGCAGGAATTAGAACCGTGCCCCCACGCTCCATTGTTTCAATAACAGTATCCACTAGAGCCTTCTCAATCTCAACTCTGTCAGGGTTCGTTCTTCTAGCGTAGGTACTCTCTGTGACAACGATATCATGTTTGGGAAGGTTCTTCCTTGCGCCCAGATTCAATTGCGACTCTGTGGCATTGACATCTCCAGTAAAGAGTACTCTTTTGCCGTTGACCCTAACCGATACCATCGAACTTCCAGGAATATGACCTGCATTGAATAGAGTCATCTCAAAGTGATGGCCGAGAGGAATGGTTTCTTCGTAGGCTGTCGCCTGACACTGTCTTCTCACAAGTGGGATGTCTTTCCGGGTGAATGGCAATCGACCTTTAGAGATATTATGCATGTCGCGCAGGAGGAGAAGAGTCAGGTCACGTGTGGCAGGAGTACAAAAGAGAGATGCCTCAGTCTGAGATAGAATCCGAGGGACGCCCCCGGAGTGATCAAGATGGGCATGAGTAAGTGCGATGCCCTGTAGATTGTCGAGCGGAACCATATCAGGGAATTCTGGAGGTGTAGAGAGCTTTGCACCATAATCGACAATTATGCTCTCGTCTTTATTCTCAAGATAGAAGCCTGAACGTCCAATCTCTCTGCAGGACCCAAGAAATGTGAGCTGTGACATTGAACAACATCCATGACGTGCCGTGATGGTGTCAAGAAAAGGCTTGTGTATTAGGAGCATTTCTAAACTTCAATGAACTCCATCCGAATCATTACTGAGGCTGTTCCTCTTCCCCGGGTAATCGAAATCTATATCAGATGGGCTTCGATACCGTGCTATACCCTAGACCTTAGTGAGCAGTAGCAGGTGGAGAGGCTTCGGGTGACAGCAAAGAAGACCGACGATAAGTCGGGCGATCAGAGTCACGGCGACTCGGTGATACTAGTAGGCAACAAGAATGTGATGTCCTACGTTTTGGCCTGCGTGACTTTGTTCAACAAGGGTGCCGAGGAAGTGGTAATTAAGGCGAGAGGCCGGTTAATCAGTCGTGCGGTTGATGTCGCTGAAATAACACGTCATAGGTTCATCTCCGAACTTAAAGTCAAGAGCATAGAGATTGATACAACTACCGTTCAGACCGACAAAGGAAGCGACTTGAACGTTTCAACCATCGACATTACACTCACCAAGTAATAAGTCCGATATTTGTTGTGGTACTCACCCAGAAGCCCAGTCATTGCTGCGGCTTTGTGTGGTGAAGACAAGAATATGAAGCTGCCAATCTGCGTGTTTGACATTGAATCGGACATGCTATGCCCAAATTGTCAGGAGAGATTAGACAGAGGCGATATCACAGATTTTGATGTCAAGTTTTCAAGATGGTTCTTGAATAAATCTAAGGAGTATCCAGAAATCGAAGACCTGCATCTTCTCAGAGCGATAGAATCGGATGGGCGTTTGATTCTTGTAGTCAGGAAGGACAACAAAGACAGACTTCTCGAAACGGAAGGGCTCATGAATGAGATTGCTGAGTTATATGGAGAGGTTATGATTTTCGAGGGTCCCATAAAGATGCGAAGAATAGTGAGAAACCTAATCGATCCCGCAATGGAGGTAGGCGTCAACAGCCTATATCTCCCTGATGGTACAAAGGAGAGTATTGTCATGTTAAAGCCCGAAGATCGAGATCGCATCACTTATTCAAAGGAAGACCTCAGAAAGATAGTTTCTGCAGTAATGGGGGAATCTGTTTTATTTCAGTATCAGGATGAAAGAGCCGAGAAGGAAGAGGGTCCTAGCAACGACATTTTCGGAGAGAAACTTAAGGAATTTGCTGGAAAAGGCCGAAGACGTTGACTCAGACTCTATGAATTGGATCATTCTTCATTATCTCCCGCATCACAACAGTTGCATATGACCCCTTTCTCAACTGGAAACGTATGACAAGATGGTCCTCCTCACATTCCCCTATGATATCAGATAAGTTGATTGAAAGCAGATGAAAGCCTCCAGCTGAATCAATTGCTTTTCGCTTCGGTTTTCGAAAGTCCTGAAATCGCACATCTTCCTCAGACATGAGGTTCTTCAACATATCGGTCTGAATAGAAGGGGGTGTCTTCGTTGAGTACCCGGGAAGAGGAATTGCGAGCCCATATTCGCCTGTTTCGACGAGCTTGGATCTCTCCTCGAAGTTCCTCTCTGTAACAAAGAGCCACGAGTCTCGCCCTGAATGTGCCTCATCCAGTTTGATTAGAAAGTCTCCAGGAACCGGAAGGCCAAGGGGGAGAGATGATTCTGCTCGTTGACTTACAAGACGATTAAACAGGTATGACTGATATGCGTGAACAAAAATAGTGAGGACACGTGAGGGCATCCGTGAGATTGCTCGCTCAAATTCGCCGGGATGCTTCATGAGAAACTTCAGCAATTCTCGTTCATATCTCAGGCCCTCGGGGAATGCTGCGAGAATGTCCTCGTCCGGAGTGAAATCATCTGCTAGCTTGCGTCTTGCTTCTGTAATCTCCTCAGATTCATATTCAGTTGTGACCGATAGCATGAGTTTGGCTGCTTCTTCAAAATCATCTTTTACAAGTGCCTTGCCAACCAAATGTGTAAAGGGACGAGTCACCCCGAATCTCTGAACACCAAAGTAGTTGAGCAGAGGCTGCTTCGTCAGCACTCGAACGGATTCCATTGCCTGATCGCAGTCCCCATCAATGTTTGAAAGGCGAATTGTGAAACGATTTCCCCACAGGTCTCCAATCTGTACTGGATTTCGTGTCGATTTCAGATTGCTGATTTGGATGCGGGACAGTCTTGCATTCACAAGTCGTTCAGTCGATCTGAACGGCACCGACATTTGCTGTGTGGTGATTGCTCGCTTATCCTTTAGACCAGCATATGTAACAAGATGTTGAGGCAAGTCAAGTTCTGCAGCAATAATCGTGGCAACATCAATAGTTGTCAGACCCGCTTTCTGCATATCAAATCGGATGAACTTCGCCTTTTCCTCAGGAATCTGCAGTTCGGGAGTCTTATCATCCCAATCTTGGACTGAAAGCAATCGTCTATCAGGAGCAATCTCTTCAACAACGAAGTCCTCAAACCGGCCTTTCAGATTGCCTCCTACTCCAGGAGTACTTGTACTGTAGAGTTCCATCCCAATTGACATTTCTAGAGGATACGTTGATCTCACGGAAACCCATCCTCTCTTCATAGCAACTTTAGTTCACCAGTCACTCTGTCAATCTTCTCTGAAGTTCCAGGACCAACTGCTATGACTGTGGTCGTTCCGGGGGGCAGCTCAGTCATACCTGCATCTCGAATTAGTGCAAATGGCACATCCAAGTCTACAGCGAGCCTACGTAGTTCAAGAAGTTCCTCCTCTGATGCGACCTTCACAACGACCTTCTTCTGCCCCTCGTTGAACCAGGCCTTCCATAAATGCTGGTGAGTTACACGAACCCTTTCCGAAGCGCTCACTGCACCATGTGCAACTTGAACCGCCATCTTGCCCTTACTCATGCCAAGATCAGTTCTCACCGCTATTATCTGTTTGAATTTGAATTTCTGTAGACTCATTACAGATGCCTTCTCTTTGCAGCGACATCTTCATCCCTTGGAGAGAGATAAAAAGGGTGCCCTACGTTGCAGTATAGAAGATGAATCAATCTGAATATGACGTGATTGTAGTAGGCGGTGGTCCTTCAGGGCTCATGTCTGCTCGCCGAGTGGCGGCAAAAGGTCACTATGTTCTAGTGGTGGAAGAACATGGGACTATCGGAGTGCCGGATCATTGTGCAGGCCTTCTAAGTATGTCAGGTCTAGATTCTCTAGGACTTAAGCCTCCGGGGGATGTGATTCAGAATCACGTTGTAGGAGCCCGGATATTCTCACCATCGGGTCATCACATATTTGTTGAGAGGGGTCAACGTGAAGCACTTGTAGTTGATAGAAGGAGGTTTGATCGCTGGTTAGCAAATCGAGCCCTTGATGCAGGCGCCAGAATCATGACAGGTTGCAAGGTG
>LRSK01000227.1 GCA_001563325.1 Candidatus Thorarchaeota archaeon SMTZ1-83 | reverse complement strand
TTGAAGACCTTACCATCAAGCTTCGCCTTGCTACCCTGCGTAAGCTTACGCATGTACTCTATTGACTCGACAACGGCGGACACTGGCTTTTCCCACTTGATTCCAAGGCCACTCAGTGTGACCTTGTCACCTGCACCGATTCCGATTACGGCGCGTCCATCGCTCAACTCATTTATAGTGACAGCGGCGGACGCTGTCAATGCCGGGCTGATATGGAACGGATTGGTTACCCCGGGACCCAAGGCAATCTTCTCAGTGTTTAGTGCCAAAGCCGTGAGAGTTGCCCAGACGTTGCGGTTGTTGTAATGGTCGGTTATCCACACGTTGTCAAAGCCTGCTTCTTCCGCTAGCTTTGTCCAAGTCAACAACTTCTCTATTGGTTTGTCAGGTACGAATTCTATTCCGATGCGCATTGCCTGATACTCCTATGGAATCGGTTCTGACCATTCTCCTCCAAAATAAGTTATCGATTCTTCATGACAAAGCCCAGCCGGTGAATCACCCTGCTTTCTGAAACATATATCGAAGGGTTTATTGACCCCTCGTCGGATTCAGACTCAGAGAGGGCAAGAGAATGCAGTCACTTGTCTTGACACAGGACGGTCTCCAGCTAGCCGACACTCCAAGACCCCCCTTGATGCCCGGCGATGTTAGAATCGAAGTTCGGGCTGTTGGAGTCTGCGGAACTGATTTGGCAATCTGGCAGGGCGATTATGAAGCCAATCTACCGATTGTGCTCGGGCATGAGATTACTGGTGTGATTCATGAGAGTTCTGTGCCTGACTTGAAGCCGGGGACGATAGTCACAACGGAGATTGAGGTGTCTTGTTCGCGGTGCTGGTACTGCCGTCATAATCAGCGCCGGCTGTGTGCTAATAGGGAAATACTCGGAGTCACCACAGACGGTGGATTGTCGGAGTACATAACAGTCCCTGCAGAACTGGTGCATCCACTTCCGCTCGGGGTAGATGTGATTGCCGGTGTGTTCATTGAACCCCTTGCTTCAGCAATCAAGACCTATGAAGAAGTGCCTGCTGCAGAAGACGAACCCATCGTCGTGATTGGAAGTGGCCGACTTGGACTTCTTACTGCCCAAGTGTATGATGCCTACGGAGCCAACGTGATAGTACTGGGCAGGAATAGATGGCGCTTGGGCCTCGTGCGGCAGCTAGGGATTCCGAATACAATAAGCTCTGACGATAAAGATTGGAAGGAGAAGATTCGAACCTTGACCACTGATGCGGGCCCCAGAGTTGTCATAGAGGCAACTGGAAACACTGACGGATTCAAGATGGGCCTTGACATTGTGCGAAGTGGAGGGAGACTGGCGCTAAAGAGTATACATAACAAGATGGTAGAGTTCAATCCTTCCGAGGTGGTTACTCGCGATTTGAAGATCATTGGGACCAGTTCTGGTCCCTTCGATAAGGCAATAGATATGCTAGACAAGGGCCGAATAGAAGTCAAGCGACTGATCACAAAGCGGTTCAAGCTCGAGGAGGGGGCAAAGGCCTTTGAACTTGCTGCAGACCCCAATACAACGAAGGTTGTCATAAACATCTGAGGAGTTTGTACATGGCAGAATTCGACGCGGATCTGCACATTCATTCCCTCCATTCAATCGGTGTCAGCAAGTCAATGACCATCCCGAATCTCGCAAGTGGCGCCAAGCGTAAGGGTCTGGACATTCTTGGGACAGGAGATGCTACACAGCCCCAATGGTTGAAGCACCTTCGCACACATATGAAGCATGAAGAGGATGCATTGACCTGCGACTCCGTCAGTTTCATCCCCACAGTAGAGATAGAAGATGAGGAGTCGATACACCACCTAGTCCTCCTCCGGGACTTCGAATCGGTAGCGCAACTCCGAGAATCACTACGTCAGTTCTCACCTAATCTGGATCACGAGTGGGGCGGCCGACCCCGTGTTAACGTGGATGCAGAGGAACTGGCCGGAGTAGTGAGAGACTGTGAAGGATTGATTGGACCCGCACATGCATTTACGCCATACAGAGCCATTTTCCGAGAAGGCAAATACACCAGCATTCAAGCATGCTATGGAGAAGAGAGTCCCCATGTGCATTTCCTGGAATTGGGCCTCTCAGCTGACACGGAGGTTGCAGACTGCATACCTGAGCTACGCAGCCTCACTTTCTTGACTTGTAGCGATGCACATTCGCCGTTTCTTGACAAGATTGGGCGCGAGTTCGTAAGGTTCTCGATGAACGCTCCGACCTTCGACGAGTTGAAGATGGCCATATTGCGGAAGAAGGGTAGAAAACCGATACTAAATGTTGGATTCCATCCCCAGTTGGGCAAGTACTATCTCTCCTTCTGCTCAAAATGTAGAAGGACTCTGGTCATTGGAGAGGAAGAAGGTCCCCCTGAGTATGATGATTTCAACATCTACATGTCATGCAAGGACCGGGCTGAGCGAACCCGGTTGCTTCAAGACATTCACCACAGAATGATCAAATGCCCATCAGACGGAAAGCCGTTAAGACTGGGGGTCCGTGACCGGGCCATGATGATTGGAGAAGGAGCGAGTGTGTCTCCAGGTCACCGTCCACCGTATCTCCATATTCCTCCCCTGTTGGACATGGTTGCAATTTCGCTTGGAGTGAAATCCAAGGCTTCCAAGTCGGTACGAAACCTCTACTCCTCCATAAGGGAGTCGTTTGGCCCAGAAACCACTGTTCTAACAACCACCTCTCTCTCTGAGATTAGCTCTGTGAACTCAAAGCTGGCACGAATCGTTGGAGCGTACAGAAACAAGACCGTCGGTTACGTACCGGGTGGCGGCGGCAGATATGGGACTATCATTGCGCCTTGGGAGGAAGCCTAACATGACAGTAGTCAAAGGAGTCATTCGAGAGATCGGGCCAAGCCGAACAACCAGAGTCAGTGCTCGTCGGTGGTATGGCTCAAGCACGATTGTAGTGCAGAGTGAAGAAACTGGTCAGACATACAGTGTCAGAGTGTCAGCGAAGACTATGGACCGATGCAGGTTTCTTCCTCGCGTTGGAATGCGCATCGTTGTCCATGGCTTTGTGGAGGAGGCAGAATTTGGTCTCTCTGACTTTGTAGTAAGCAGAGTGACAAGAATCAAGCGAGAGGGCTCAGATGTGAAGCGTATCTACCGATTTGATGAAGACTAGCCTACTTCCCTCTGCGTATCAGAAAGGCTGGCTGGATTATCCACTGTGAACGACACTTGGGACATCTGGACGGTCGTTTCACGGACTTCCTACTTCCGAAGACATAGTCACACTTGGCACAGCTGGCTGGTCGAATTAGGACCTTCTTTCCTTTGGATCTGACTGAACGGGAGATGTGCTCAATGTCTTCGTAGACAATTGAACTGTTCTTGATGTCGAATGTGTCACAGATATCTTGAGCTGTCAAAGGATGTTCCGACTTCTCCAACAGTTCTGCGATCTTCTGTCTCCGGGTAGACATTTCTAGCTCGTTGCTAACGAGAGACCGTGATATAGTTTCGGTGTACCCTCCAAGAGGTCTAAATGCGTCCAATACTACGGAGAGTCCTAGGAAGGCACTACTGTAAACAGACTAAGTAGAGGTATCCATGTTGGCCCAGATGCGACTCGAGAAGACTCCAACAGGAGTCAAGCAGCCGTCGTATGACGAACGAGTCTGCTCCAGATGTATGGGTCACAGGGCGCTATGCGGAGTGAGGCCTTGTCCGCTTGTGATGCGTGCCCGAGCATTGACTAACATCGAGAATGCAGTGACGGGCCTTGACCTGGCTGGCTCTTCTCCCCCATCTGTCTTTGTAGGCGAGTATGGATATCCAAAGGTCCTCGCAGGACCCTTGATTCCTCCAGTAACTGGAGATTTTGCCGCCATCATGGAAAGGCCTGATCTCTGGCTAGACAGGAGCATAGACGAGATTCTCTCAATTCGTTTCAGTCTTGTTAGAACGAAGAAGCCAATCCAAGTCGAAGCCGCTTCCAATCCCCCAAGACTGCTCTCGGAAACTCAGACATTGGCCCTCTCGGAAGCTCCGACTACTTCTGAAGCTACTCTGCTGAAGCGACCGCAGTTCTCGAGGGTCTTTTCAGATACAACCTTGCCAATCGGCCCTTCAGCTCCACTTGAGCTGTTCGTTCTTGATGACAATCCCAAGGTGCCTCGAGTGGTTGACAGAGTCACATCAGATACGGATCTGAAGGCAGTAGGTGGGATAATGGATCTATTCCGTGATGGAATCCATCAATCGCACGTGACTCGTCTTGTTTCAGTTGGGTTGCTGGGTGAGCAGAAGAAGAGACGTTTGGTTCCCACAAAGTGGAGCATCACGGCTGTGGATGACATCATTGGGAAGGACCTTCATAAGAAGGTCTTGCGGAATCCTTGGCTCAACGACTATGTGGTTCACTCTGACCATGCTCTTGGCAACACAGTCATACTCCTCTTTCTGCCAAGCGGATGGCAGTTTGAGGCTCTTGAATGCTGGCTTGGAGGACTCAATCCACCAATCATCACTGATCACGAGTGGTTCAAGGGGAGAAAAGACTACGCAAGCTCTGTGGTTGGAGCGTATTACGCCACACGACTCCCTGCTCTACAGTATCTTGTCGACAGGAGGAGACAGGCGGGCGTCATTGTCTTCATGGAGATAGATCCTCACAGATGGGTTCCTCTTGGTGTGTGGCGTTTCAGAGAGATTGCTAGAAGAGCCCTGTCCAAGAGAGGAAGGAAGTTCTCCAAACTCGAGGAAGCAGTTGAACATATCGGAACCAGACTGGTAAACCCAGTAGACCGCTGGCTGAAGGTTAGCGAGATTTACAAGGAGTTCACAACTCAGACCACGCTTACAGACTACCTTGACTAGACTGTCACTTAGAAGCGTGTTGATTCATCACAAAACTCTCTTTAAATTCATACCATCCATTGATGTCTGGAGATTGATGATGCGCGACCACAAGAAACGTCTTTTCTCAATCTGGGTCTTGTATATGCTAGTCCTGCCGATAGCACTCATGCCGAGCGCACTGGCATGGGAGGCTGGCGATGAGGTGACAGTCTTTGGTCACACATTCAGCGAAGAGTACTGGACCAACTCCAGCATCTTCGTGGAATCAGGTGATAGTAACGCAACTCTAACAACATCATATGTTGGAGTTGGAGAATTCTCAGCATTCTTGATTGCCTTTAACGAGATCAATGACAACGGCAGCGAGATTATCGTGCCCTACCAGCTCTTCGGCATGCATTACAAGACGCCAGGGAATAAAGAGGTCTTCATCGGTGCTATCTTTGCGTTCCTCTTGGCTCATAACGAAACATATGGCGGCAACGACCTGCCAGATGTTGGCAACGAGCCTGCTTGGTACGTAGTGCCAGTGGCAAACGACAACCCATGGCCTGCGGTCACTCCTGGCGTGGAGCCGATTCCGGCAACCAAGCTAGGTGAGAATCACTATCGTTTTGGCATGAGATACACGAATCTCCCGGCTAGAATTGTTGCAGCGAATGAGTCCGATTTCGCAACAACTCTGATTTGGCCCATTCTCACTGTGCTAATCAGTGAGATTGTCATTCAGTATGACATCAGCATAGACGACACCGGACAAGTACATGCTGAGACTCTGTATACGATAGGTCAAGTCAGGGCGGCGATGTGGTTGGGAGTATTCCCAGTAGAGCCCTCAGAGCTGTTGATCCCATCTATGAAGATAACAGCGGTTCACTACCTATCGATAATCACGTCAAGGTACACTGTGACGCGTGCAACAGATGGCAACACCATCGCTGCACCAACTTCCACAACTCCGTTAGATGACGACATAGCAATCAAAGTTGGAAACGATGACGAAAGGGCGTTCGACATCGGCCTCGGTAGAGAATATGCCCTAGTCAACGAGTCAACAGATCCTTGGACAACCGCATCAACTTCGGAAACTGCGCTCAACACTCTGCTGGGTGCAAGAGCCAGTGACTTCCTGTTGATTGCATGGCAGGCTCCTCTGTCGGTGTGGCTGTTTGCCCACATGGCATATGGTCTATCAGCTCAGGTACGGGCAATGTATATAGGTCCGGTTGACCTAATTGCCCACGCAGGCACTGCCTTCCACAATAGCCAGTGGTGGTACGGAGTAACCTTCCCTGAGTGGAACGGACTACGAATAGAACAAGATCCCGTCTACGTGGCCTACACTAACCTGGCCGGCCTAGCCGGAGGTGGAGGATTCTTCCTCCTCATTCTAGGTGTCGGTGTCGTTGGAGTCATCGTGTTGGTCCGACGTAGATAGAACATACTTGATTCCCAAGGCTTCGTAGAATCATCCTTGGAGCCCTGGGCTCCTCTCTTCTTTTTTCTATGCCACTAGTAGCGGGGAATTTAAGAGATGAGGAACGTGCCAAGCTACTAGAGGACTGGAACGGTGTTCTATGAGAGTCTCTGCAGAATCAGTTCAAGGATTCCTGTCTTCTCAGCTCTGGGCGCCCGTAAGAATGACAGGGAATTGTCGAAGGCAGTGGGATTCCTGGAACCGATCATGCATGTCACCATCCAAGGAGTAGCCTCCGCCGCCTATCTGTCCTCTTTCTTAGTGGCTATTGGTGCACTGACGGCAATGATTCTTTCGCAGGTGCACATCATCATTGCTCTGCCCTTGGCTCTTCTGATGGCCGTCGTTTCCTACTACGCCGTGGTTTCCTATCCTGTGTCGAAGATGAACAGCCACAAGCTTAGCCTATCTGAAGAAGCGGACCTTGTCTTCGAGCAGTTTGTATTGGTGTTCCAGTCCGAAGGTACAATCTTCGATGCCATTGAAATGGTGGCTCAGTCGGGGCATCCCTATCTGTCGAAAGTCTTCAAGGGGATGATTCGCAGAATCAATGATGGTGTACCACCTGAGACTTGCTTGTCAGAATTCGCGAAGAAGCAGCCTTCAGACGATTTGCGAAGGTACATCATGGGCATATTGTCCTCTTTGGAACAGAAGACGGACCTACTTGATCTTCTCTCAGGCGAGTCATTTGAAGCCGACATGACACTTCGCCAAAGAAACCTAGAGCTGGAAAGCAGACTTCTTGTTGTTGCAGCCCTAGCAACCTATGTCCCCATTATGTTGACTCTTGCCGTGTCCATCTCTGGGTACGCGACAAACCTAATGGTCCTGTTGCTAGTACCTCTCTTCATTGCCATGAACGCTCTCCTCAAGTCAAGATTCTCAAGTCGTTTCTCAACGTATTTCGATAGACCCAGCAAAACAGGAGTCTTTCAACCTACTCAATCTGAGATCATAGAAGAGTATGATGAGTTCCTGAATCTACTGATCCTGATGGGAGAGCGGCTCAGGTCTGGAGACACACTTGAGGTGTCCATTCCTGCACTTCGGGAGGATACTGGTCCTGAGATTCGTCGTCTTATAGATCCTGCAATCAATTCCATCTACTGGGGCGGAAAGAGTATGCAGGAGGCCTTCTCGATTTCCGCTGAACTGGCAAAAGGTCAGCGAGTCGCGAATCTTCTCAGAATGATTCCTATCATGTGTGAGGCCTCCGCCGTGGCAGCAGGTGAGAGGGTTTCACGGATGGCCGCGCGGCTTATTCAACGGTCGTCTGTTGCAAAGGAACAGGAGTCCATCATTGCAGCTCAAAGGCTCAAGGTCTACTTGCTTAGCATAACGAGTTCTGCAGTTTTGGGGCTTCTTGCAGCCCTTTCTCCCTTCCTCTTCATTGGTTCGCTCCTTGGCGGAGGTTCCATCTTCGTGCCAGACACTTTGGCGATTGTGGACATAGCTCCTCTGTTCGTTACTCTTTTGATTACAACTCTGGCCACGGGATACTTGAATGTCCGAATGGTCGACGGTCGGAAACCTGTGATTGTGGGTGCGGTCTGTGGACTGTTGTTCTGTATTTCGTTCATGCTTGCATCGGCAATATTGGGACTCGAGATTGCGTGAGAATAGGTTTTTTAGAAACGATGTGAACCCTCGTTTCAGTAAGCAAGAGGTGTAGACCATGCTTCAATTGGAGTTTTTAGACCTCACTCTCGATGAGATAGTGGCCTTCTTCCAGAATGACCAAGTTGTGGCCTGGGTGCTCATCGGTTCCGGTGTTCTGGCGGCCGCTTGGTTGCTAGAGAACATCACAGACCCAGTTCCGCTTCTTGGCACGATTTTCGATGGCCTCGTGGCTATTAGCACATACCTAGGCTTCTTTGTCGGCATATTGGATATGTGTGTGGGTTACGTGGTATACGCAGCTAACCCTGACGCAATCATCGTTGCCGGGGTCCTCATACTAGCAGGATTCGCACTGAGCATGAGACTGTTATCGAAGTTTCCAATTGCCTTGCTCTTGTCGTTGGGATTGGCGCTATTTGGGACCTTCACACTGTATGGATTTCTCGCCCCCATGGCGGGAGACCCCTTTATTGGCGAAATCGTAACACAGGTTATCTCCTTCAAGTGGATGGCCGTCATAGCCTTCGTCATATTTGCGGTGGTGTATCTGCTTAGCGGTCTTCTGATTAAGCTGATTCAACTCATTGGGAGGGTCTTTGCTGCAACACCTGTCATTGTCTTGATTGGTCTTGCCGCAATTGGGATAGGTGTCATCATCTTCCTTAACCCGGCACTTGTTGGCCTTGGAGTTCCATGGCCATAGCCGCGCAATACAGAGGGGCAAGCCACCCCTCCACCTTCCTTTTTGCCTCGTCATAGTAAGAAGTCGAATCTGGGCTATGCCGAACTGGCTGGTCTTATCTCTCTAAAGAAGAGGAACTTCTCTGAGCGATCGCTATAGAATCGTGCTGCTTCATTGATGTGGTCCTTAGCTTTCAAGATCCCATGATACCATTCGGACACAAAGAGCATTTTTCCAGAAGGGTCTGATGCCCTGAGGAGACCGAATCCCTCCGGAATCTCAAAGCCATCAGGGACCAGTAGGGCGACTCGAAACTCACTGTTGTCTGTTTCCAGCCAAAGCTCACAGTATTCCATGAGTCACAACTCTGGGGTTCCCTTGGTGGCTCTATGATTAAGGTTTCTGTGTACAAATGCTGGAGTAGAGCCACCTCCCAAAGGGTTCATATACTTGGTTGGATGTGGAACTATCAAGACCCCGTAGATGTGAATACACAATATGAATGTGTAGAATATCTGGTTCGAAAGGGCAATCGGAGGTTACTTGGGTTTGTCGCTCAGATTTGAAGAATCCGTCCTAATGAAAGAGAAATCCAGACTGGAGGGCAAGACGAAGCGAACCGCTGCTGAAGATGCAAGACTGTCTGAGATTACCGACCTACTCAAGAAGAAGATCATTAGTGTCACGATGAGTCAAGCCCTGGTCAGCCGAATCGATGAACTCGTCCATGAAAGAGTTGGTAGGTCGAGAGCTCAGCTGATAGAAGACGCTGTACGTTGGTTCTTAGACTACTCAGTCCACAAGTGGAATGAGCGTGGACTCTATGTGAGTGGCTTCAGAGCTGCACTTGAGTCCGAAACCATGACATCCCTATTCTTCTCCAAGCTCACACCTTCAGATCAATATGAGCTTGGCGTGACAGCTGGGAGTCAGGCCGCAGTATCGGATGTCGTTCGACTATACCGAGGGGGCGATCCCAAGGATGCTGAGAGCAGGGAGCTGATCATCGGTCTATTGCAGGACTACGGGTGGGGCTCATTCGAAATGCATGACGACCTGATTGTCATTGGCAGTCCGTACTACCCTGCGCCATTCATTCAGGGGTATCTTGAAACCCTTCTGAAGATCAAGCTAGAACTTGTCGACATGGCAGTCAAGGAGAATGTCGCCCTTCGAATCCTGTAGGATGATGCTGCTTGGCCTCATCTGGGATTGCAGGTTTCTGATCAAGGTGGATTAGACTCTACCACTCCACTCCAATCTCGAGAATCTCAAATTCAGCGTCATATAGGCCAGGAATGCTCTCAATAGTCTGGCGAATTGTGGGCTCTTTCTCTCTAATCTCGTCGGCGGCGAAGTAGACTTCATAGACGCACCGGTTCTCTTCAAAGCAGAACCCTGTGGTGAAGAGGACCTTCAAATCGTGCTGCTTGAACAGCTGAGTCATTGTTTGCATTAAGGCCGGATTCACTTTTTCGACCTCCAACCTGACACGCGCTCCACCCTCCTTCATCATGGGGATAAGCCGTATCTCTCCAGACCTCTCAAAGTAGATTACCATCGCGGCTCTCATGTCCTTGAGATCTGGATTACCGAAGAAGGCCTCAGGAAGTGTAATCGCCTTCTTCTTCTTGACGTCAGCAATCATTCCTTTAGTAAGCCCGGCCACTAGAATCGCCTCTTACCTCGCCAATGCATGACTGTACTGCCGTATAAGTGCATTGCCTATGAATTCACCGGCATTTGGCGGGACTCAGTTTGGTGCCTTCAGAAAACCATAAAACGTGTCCGGGTCGTAGAGCGGCCAACATTCTTGGAGTACTGATTGTATGGCAAAGGAAGGAGCAATCTACGTCTGCGACATATGTCAGCAAGTTGTGAAGGTTGAGAAATCTGGGGTCGGGACGCTAGTTTGCTGTAACCAACCCATGCGTTTGTATGAGGATTAGGCCCGCAGTTCGTGCGGTCAGTTGGCAATGTTTATATGCTGACTAGATGCGCCGACGCGTAGAGCTTCTGGGAAGGTTCCTCATGGTAGAGTTGGCCAGCATCATACTGAAGACGAGAGACTTGCTGAATCTCAGATCCTATCATGTTCATGAACTACTTGAGTATGAAGACAACTATGCGATGTATCCTGTCAAACACACTAAAGCCGGTAATATCAAGTCACTAGTCTGGATATTCAAAGAACCAAGAGTTGTGGGAGTCGCGATTGTGAAAGACCTTGTCAAGAGGATGGAAGAAACTGCTTCTCACGAGGGCATGATAGTTGGGGGAATGAGATTCACCCCAGCAGCAAAGAAGCTTGCTGTGGAAACTGGTGTCGAACTGGTTGAGGGGACCTACGCCTCATTTGAGCTGTTTTCTCATGAGCTTGTCCCACCCCATAGCATTGCGGACGAGGTTGAAGTGAATCTGCTTTTGGACCACTATGGAATCACACGTGACGAGATTCCGCGCATTCTCAGGTCCGACCCAGCGGCAAGGGTACTTGGAGCAAGGCCCGGGCAAGTCATTCGAATTGAGCGAGAAAGTGAAACTGCTGGTTCTGTGTATTATTACCGACTTGTTGTAAGCTCATGAATGGCTATGGTAGAGAGTCACGCCAATTTCGTTCATTTGACCAAGTGATTCTTTTGGGAATCTTTATAACAAACGCTCCGGATTGGACTACATCTTCGGGTGTTTGGATTTTGGTTGAACTTCCCAGCTTGATTCTGAAAACGAGGGGTCTTCTCACACTGAGAGGCTATACAGTTGAAGAACTCCTCGAATATGACGACAAGTATGTTATGCTTCCTACGAGAGAGTCCGATGATGTAACGGTTAGGTCCTTGCTCTGGGTCTTCAAGGAGCCGAAAGTCGTCGGCGTAGCTGTGGTGAGAGAGCTGACCAAGGACATGGAGGAGGCAGGTGCCCAAGAAGGAATGCTAGTGGGAGGTTCCAGGGTCACTCCCGCGGCAAAGAAACTAGCTCGCCAGTCTAGAGTAGAGCTGGTTGAAGGTGGCTACGCATCCTTCGATCTATTCGGGCATGAGCTCGTTCCTGCACATGTCATTGCGGACGTAGAAGAGGTGAATTTGGTCTTAGAACACTACGGAATCGAGAAGTCCCAGTTACCTCGAATCCATAGGGATGATCCAGCAGCCAAGGTCCTGGGCGCAAAGCCTGGACAAGTTGTCCGCATTCTACGCGAGAGTGACACCGCCGGTTTCGTCTACT
>LRSK01000226.1 GCA_001563325.1 Candidatus Thorarchaeota archaeon SMTZ1-83 | reverse complement strand
TCTCGAACGCATCTGGACTACTGGAGTGTATCATCTTCATGTTGAACTGAGGGCTCAATCTTGCCAACCAAGTCTTGACAATCTTGCTTTCAAGGAAGTCGTTCAAGACTTGACTGACCTTGCTTACGTCGTGTTCTTCTAGAATCTCCACCATTGTGCGGAAACGAATTGCAGGTCCTGCGTTATCAACCAGCCAATGTGCCAAGTCTATTGAGCTCAGTTGTCGACCTCTCCTTTCCAGTATTCCATTCTCCATAACTCATAATTGGCGGACTCTCAAAACACAGATTATGACTGAGGTGTATGAGAAACGGATGCTTCTCACCTCTATCCGTGATAGGCAAGAGGGGTGGACATTGGTTTCAGGGCTTTGGAGCCCGTTCTATATTCAGCTGCGGATGCTGAGTTCCTTTCCCGAAACCCTTCAGAAGGTCGGTAGGGCAATGGCCATTCTTCTGGAGGATGAAGCGCCTGACGTGAACAAGGTTGTTGGTATTGCATTTGCAGGCGTACCTATCGCCACTGCTATCTCTCTGGAATCAAAACTCCCTGCCTGTCACACTCGGAAATTGGTCGGAGTCAGAAATGAGGAGGATCTTCAACGCGCAATCAAGGAGTATGGCCAACACTCGATGATTGAGGGAATCATAGAGGATAGCGACGTGCTCTGTATAGTGGATGACCTTGTAACACGAATGGAGAGCAAGCTTGTAGCACGCGCCCAAGTTCTGGCCGAGATTGAGCGACGGAACCTCAGAAACGTCAGCTGCGACGACATCGCCGTAGTGGTTGATAGGCAGCAGGGTGCAGCTGAACGTGCAAGAGAACTCAATCTCAGGCTGCATTCGCTGATTCGCTTGGTCGACGAGGGTGTGCCCAATCTTCGAAGCGTTATGTCCTCCGAGGAATATGATTTGGTAAGTGATTACCTTGCGAACCCACAAGAGTATCCTCCACCAGAGTGAAAGAATATCGGCGTAGAGGAATACCAGAATCTCAAATAGTAACTGATTTCATCTGGTACCTTTGCCAGGGATTGAAGAATGAGCGGCACTAGCGATTCCGTCAAGCACATGCTGAATTTGGCTCTAGCTACCGCACTAAATGATTTGGAGTACTATCAGCGCAGCTTGGAGAGGACCAACAATCCAGAAGTCCGTGCCCTCCTCATGGTGCTCGAGGAGTCCGAGGAAGACCTCATCGATAGGATAGAACATATGATGATTGCTGGAATCGTGGACGCTGTGTTGGAAACCAAGGACTCGAAGGCGAGGTACGAGGCGCCTAATGAGAATCCGTTCGAGTTCGCCTCACCATTTGCATCAAGCTTACAGTTTCAAAGATGGAGTATATGCAACGAAACCCTTGAGCGCAGCCTCAAAGCATACTCCTTCTACCTCTCAATAGCGGCTCGGGCCAAGTCGGAGGTCGTGAGTGCCCTGCTCTTATACCTTGCAAATGTCAAGTCTAGACACATTGCACGATTGCGAAGAGTATGCGAGTCCTTCGATCAGTGATACTATACCCTATCGACACTTTCTGTTATGCGAGGTCAATTAGACCACGTGTTCCAAATACATTATATAATATAGAGAACGAAATAAATAGATATGTAGATAAATTTATAAGTAGTATAGTATATATGCTTATGCGTGGCTTTCAAGCTCATCCTAGGACATGGCCCTCTGTTTCTCCACTGGAAACCAAGGGGCCAGAGGGTGCCTATGGAGCAATGCGTGAGTTGAAAGAAATGAGCAAAGAGAATCCGACATCAATTCCGCCTGTAGTACTTGACGACTACTCCGATTTCGAGATGTTCGCAAAGGGAGCGGTTCTTGTGTTGTATTCTCCTGAATACTTCCACAGCCCATTCTTGGATGATAAGAAACGATTACGAAGGGTGACTCTGACAGCTCTCGGTGTCAGAGTCAATGGCATAGCCCTAACCTTCAAGCATGTTCTGGACTACAACAACTTATGCGACACGTCGAAAGACTGGAATGAGCAGACTCAGGAGATAGATCATCACATCACACAAATTATGGCAAGACTTGGCTCAGAGGGGAACCTGATTCGCGGAACTGTGGAAACGGAGCCCTCAATTGGAGAAGCCTTGGTGATGCGGCCTTAGAATATGGTCAGCGACTTCTTGCCGCTGTACTAGCGTGTCCTAGGTTAATCAAGCGAGGTAGCACTGTTTCTGTCCGAAACAACACTATTATCAGTCCACCAGCGGATATTCTATTGAAGAATGGTGACCAAAGTAGAGCCAGTAGAGGACATAGTCCCTCGTATTCTGGAACGATATGAGAAGCACCCACGAAACTGGAGGGTCATGCATACTCCTAGAGGCGAGATGCTAGTTGTTGGACCTGACTCTGTCTTCCAGCTTAAGCTGATATCTCTAAACCCTTTCGAGTTCACCGGCTCGGGCGTTGAGATGACCAAAGACGACAACGTGGTCAAGTCGCTGAAGTCGACCCCTGAGTTTGGTTTAAGGCCATTGTCTGATGTTGACATACAGAGAATCATCGAATCGTTGACCGACTCAAGTAGGCCAAGGTTTGATTTTGGTGAAGTGATCAAGAGAGAACCTATGAGCCCCTCGAAGGTCAGAGGAAGTTCCGTTGAACACCTTCTTAGTGGTCCCATTCTCCACAGACCGAACCTCGGGTCCCTCAGTCCAGAAATCCTGCGAATTCAGGAATCACTCGACCGTTCTGCAAGAACTACGTTCAGAAAACGGTATCCTGAGCGAGCCGGGATGTTCTTCTAGTCGGGAACTACAATGCTTTAAGAAGTCGTAGATACCTCCCGACCGAAGCCACGTGGTCGATGGTGTCTGATTATTCGAAATCTATCCATTCTTGACAGCAAAGGCCAAAGCCTGGTGACATCTCATTTCGGAGAATGTCACTCGGAGACGATCCAGACTAGAGTTGGTGGGCCGGATGTGATTTGAACCCGTGGCCATCGCACTGTTTCCATGAATTACTTAATTACGCTAGATGTTCGCACTTCACGTGAGATAGCTTAATGTGAAGTCCAAGAAGTGAGCTTCTGATGTCATCTACAAAGATTGTAGTAATTGGTGCTGGAAGTCTACAGTTCGGTCTAGGAACTTGCGGAAGCATATTCAATTCTGATATTCTAGAGGGGGCTCATGTGAGTTTGCTTGATATAAACGCCGATAATCTGGAATTAGCGAGAGAAGCATGTCAAGCAAAGATCGATCATGATAATCTGAATTTCACGTTGGAATCTACAACCAAACGTGAAGAAGCTTTGAGGGGAGCAGATTTCGTAATCAACTCCATTGAAGTGGGCCCAAGGTTCTATTGGTGGAACTTGGATATGAAGATTCCATGGAAGTATGGAAGCTCTCAGGTCTACGGGGAAAACGGGGGGCCTGGAGGGATGTTCCATTCATTTCGGATAGTTCCACCTATACTTGACATCTGTGAAGATATCAACAGACTCTGTCCTTATGCTGTTTTCATAAACTACTCCAATCCAATGTCTAGAATCCTCTTGGCCATTGAAAGAGCATATCCTAATCTGAAGGTGGTCGGTCTTTGTCATGAGATTGATTTTGCCGAGGATCTTCTTCCGAGGATTCTGAAAATCCCTTTTGACAAGATGGACCTATGGTGTGGAGGATTGAATCACATGGGGTCCATAATCAAAGCTAGACATAAGGATACAGATAAGGATCTGATTCCTGAGATTCGGCGAAGGGGCGTCAAGTTCCTCAATAGATGGAGATGGAGCCTAACATCAAGGCTGGCGCGTCCAGTTGATCTAACAATCTACATTCTGGAAAACTTCGGATTCATGCCGTATACTACCGATTCTCATTATGGTGAGTATATAGGATGGGCAAGAGAAGTTGCCAATTTGAGAGGTATCAAGAATTTCTACTCTGTCTATCGGAAATATCTCTGGTTCAAAGGGTTTCAGATTCGCTACAATCTTAGAAGAAAAAAGGGACACAAAGCAGTGAAACCTGATGACGAACGAGCAATTCCAATAATAGAAGGCATCCTGTCAGATAGCAATCATCATGAGTTGTCAGTGAATCTCCCAAATGACGGCATAATCTCCAATCTTCCCCAAGATTCAATTGTTGAGTGCCCAGCAGTTGTCAATAGATCAGGAGTACATGGAATAGAGCTTGGAGAATATCCAGAACCACTGGTCGATCTACTTAGAGAAGAAGTCGGTGTTCAAGATTCAGTGGTAGAAGCCATTCTCAACAAGTCTAGAGATTATGCCGTGCAGGCTCTTCAAGCAGACCCGAATTTTCCACGCAAACACCTCATCAATGCATTTCTAGATGAAATGTTAGAGCTTCAAAAAGAATGGGTTACTTTGGCATAAGAGAATCAGCGTCGAACGAGAAATAGATGGTGGGCCGGACGTGATTTGAACACGTGACCACCGCACGTTTGAGCGTGCGTGGAAGTCAGGCTCGCATGTCAATGCGGTATTTTCTAGCTAATTGGATTGACTCCAATCTACTCATAGCCGGGCTAGACCACCGGCCCATTCAAGTTCGTCATCACCGAGGCCGACGATTAAAAACGTTGCGACGTGGCTGGCACACTAGTCTAGTCCCGTGCTTCCGAAACCCCCCTCTCCACGTTCGGACTCTTCAAGGGTTTCAACAACCTCTAGGAGCGCCTTAGGCACTCGACGAATCGCCAGCTGACTGATCCGCATTCCCTTGGTAATCTTGAACGGTTCATTCCCATGGTTGATTAGGACAGACTTCACCTCACCACGGTATCCACTGTCAATTGTGCCAGGAGCATTTAGCACAGTCACCCCGTGCTCCAACGCGAGCCCGCTTCTTGGTCTGACTTGTCCTTCATAACCCGGAGGTATTTCAACAGAGATGCCGGTGGGCACAGCATACCTTGCACCGGGTTCGAGAACATGGTCCACAACTGAATATAGATCGAATGCCACATCTCCCTCATTTGCAAGCCTAGGAATCTTCGCACCGGGAGAGAGCAACTTCACGCCAACTATGACCCTGTCAATATCCATCATGAGCACCCACAGACTGGCTGTCTGATTCTCCCCTGTTTCTCTCAGATATACTTGCGGTTTCACTGTTCCTTGAGCAGTTGCGCTGACTATCAAAGCGCTCCTTGTCCGAGCGAAGGTTTAAGGCTGAAGCTGAGAACATACGCATGAGGATGGCTTCAAACTGGGTAGTCCAGTAGGAAAACCGATATGCTTCGAGCACTGATTTTGGTGTACATTGCTCTGGTTTTCGTTTCTGAGATTATCGATCGAAAGCAGAAGTACTCCGCTGATGAAGCTCTCAAGAGAACACCTACGCGCGCCGAAGTGATAGCTGTAGATTTCAGAGAAACCCCCTGGATCCGACGAGACGGCTTTGTTCACACCAGTTTCAAGTTTCCGTCTGACAAAGACGCGCATTTCCGAACACGCGGACCCCCGGTGGAACAAGAAGGAAAGAAGACTGACGCGGCCGAGATAAAGGTCCCATTCACCATTATGTTGTGGTCTCGTCTTTCTACTTGGCATCAACGGCCCAACCATTATGCTGCTGATGACAAGGGGCCAAATGAGGATACATGACTTCTCTTCTTGACATATCGCGTTTGACTTTGCTCACCTAGCAAGCTTTATTAAGTAATACATAGTATATCATACATAGTATATAACAAATAGTGTGTGATACACATGTACACAACGAAACACGGAAACAACACTGGTGAATCAAATGTCGAAGGCAGATCAAGAAATGGACAGGTGGGCTAAGGAAGTGAAGCGCGGCGCTGTAACACTAGCTATACTTGCCCTTCTCAAGAGAGAGCCAGCCTACGGCTATGAGCTGGTGAAACGACTAGAACAGAAGGTTTCTTTCCTGCAGCTTGAGCAGGGGACAGTATACCCGCTACTCCGCAGGATGGAGAAGCGGGGCCTGCTTCACTCTGAATGGGATTATGAAATCGAAACCAGACCCAAAAAATACTACGCCCTGTCCGATGAGGGACGTCGCGCTCTCGAGATGATGTCAAGGACCTGGGACGTACTATCACGTGAAATGAATGAAATCACAACGGGGGTTGGAATGCAATGACTAAGGACCCAATGAAGCTAATAGAGGAATACTTGGAGAGAGTGAAAGTCTACTTGCCCTTGGCTAGTGAGGACTTGCTTATGGAAATGCGTACTCATCTAATCGAAGAGGCTGAGGCAGTCGGCGGGGGACAAATGACTGCAGGCTCTGCACTGATGGCCATTGAACGAATGGGCGACCCGAAGGCTGCAGCCAACGAGTATGCCGGGACAGGAAAGAAAGTCGGGCCGGTTCCGTCGGAGTACACACAGCCGGTGCTACGGATCTTGGGAGTGCTCGTGGGTTTCGGGATTGCCTTCTCAATAGCGGCCTATGTGATTGGAGCCGCTATCCTGGTTCCAATCGGTATCATTGCTTCGGTTGAGAACTGGCCATTCAGCCTCCCCATCAGCATCCTCGTCAACATCATCTTCGTTCTTCTCATATTCGGAGGCATTTCGCTTGCAGACAGAAACAAGATGCCTTCAGAGAAGACACTCCTGGAGAGTTTCTTCGGGATTGGGACTGAGGGTTTCAAGCCCAAGGCGCGTTCTGATGCAGCTGGAGAACTTGTGTTTGGAGTTGGTTTCGGGTTCTTCATTCTCATGCCACAACTCCAGATGCTCTACTCGTCAGCATTCGCACCATTTGTTGGTGCGGTGGCTGGGTTGCTGTTCGTAGGAGCGTTGAAAGGCGCACTATTCCTAGTTGCTGGTGAGAACAACGTCAACCTCATCTTCGAGGCTGGCCTAGGTGTCATCTGGATTCTGTTCTCGACGGTTCTAATCAACGTTGGGTTCCCATTGGAGTATGCTTGGGTCAACAACAACGGTACATGGAGTCTATTCAACCTGACCGAGTTCTTCGTTCAGAACGAGATACCTTTCATACCATTTGACTGGATCTGGATGTTCATCATCTTCATGATCGTGGTGACCAGTGCATGGAGACTCATTGTGGCATCCATAAAGGTGCCCATGTATCTCAATCGTGGTAGAGGGCTTTGGTGGCAAGGTGACTGGAGCAAGAAATCCTTGAGGAGGCCACGTCGGCGCACGAAGCTGGTTTCGAACCAGAATCCAAACTACAGGGTCTATCACGATGGATACCAAGAGTCTGAAGACTGATTGTCTACTTTGGGGACTTCAAGTCCCCACCATTCTCTTTTTTGGCTGTTCAGCATGAGATTTTGACATCCTTCTATTCTCCATGAGAGCGTATAGAAATGCTACCAGAATCATAGCACTCACGAGCAGGGCAACCTCGGTAGAGAATACCAGGAAGATACTGACAACTAGCACGACAAGAACAAACATCGATAGTAGCACCATGATGCAATCGCTCTCATCCGCCGCCAGCGGAAGCAAGCCCCAAGCTTCAGTCATCCTTCTTCTCCCTCAATCCACAAGCGTATGTAAGGATGACTGCCTAAAAGTGATGGCAATTGGTGCCGCGGCGCGGATTTGAACCGCGGACAACACGGTCTTCAGCCGTGCGATCTCCCTGGCTGATCTACCGCGGCACGCTTTCGTTTTCAAGCCTTTTGGCTTCCGGATATAAAGATAGCGGGAGCAATCTCACCTAATCTTGTGATTCATGAAGCTGGCGACCAAGGCCGCTAGAATTGCCGCAGAGTTTACTGCAAGTGGGTAGACAAAGAGTGAGTCTAGAAAGGCTAGGGTGGCCAATGGTGATGGCAGATTCACACCATCTGCTATTGCGAAAGGGATGAAGTAGAACATCAGAAAGATGCATGTCAACAGAGCCACTCCAACGAATGCTGGCATGTCCGTCCTGGAGCGAGCGAATTCAGAAAGCCACGCAATCCTGCCGCCTTTGGCTCTCAGCCGTTTCCTGGTCTTCCTCCTTGCGACTGAGTGGGCCCAGCGATACATGGCTTCCGCCATCAGGATATAGCCACCAGCCAAGACTACAGTAGCCCCCAGTGCAACAATTAGCTGGAGTTCCGCGCTTAGGACTTGAACGTATGCTTGTGCATGCCACAGGATTGGAATCTGCACCAGTCCTGCAATCCCTATGAATATCAAGATGAGTCCGGGTTTGCTACCACGTCTCCACCAAACTGCGAGGCTCATGTTTTTCTACCTGGCTTCTGAGTTGGCCGCTCAGACATGTGGTCTGCACTTTAAGCTTTTGGAACGCAAAGCCCTTTGTCACCTCTCATATACTCGGCTGGCCCAGTATCTTGAACCAGTGTCCATTGTCACATCTCTCCAGAATCACAAGACCAGAGTCTTCTAGAGCTCTGACAGTGGATTCTAGAGTCTGGTTCTGATTTCCAGCAAGCCTGTACCCGACTTGGGACACATCTCCATCTGGGAACGTGAACTTTGCGTTGAAGAGAAATCTATCTTCTGGACAGACTATCTTGGCACCGAGAACGGATAGTATTCCCTCTTGTTTCAGCACTCTCCTAATCTCACTCATGACCAGTTTCTTTCTATTCCAACCTCTCATGTACCCAAGTGAGAACCAAAGTGTAGCAATATCGAAGGATCCAGTTCGAAAGCAGAGTTGACTCCCATCAGAAACGACCCATTGTGCAGGAGCCCCGTAGATATGTGCCTCCCTAATCTTGTTCAGGCTGATGTCTACCACACAGACTCTGTCCTTCTCCAGTCTTGAGAGCAGCCCCTCCCCGCCACCTCCAATGTCTATAATCAAGCCATCAGATGGAATGCTGTCTAGTCTGATTTCTTGCAGGGGGGTTTCAAAACTTGAGCAATCTTCACTCATCGGGGGTGTTGTTGGGACCGCAAGATTTGAACTCTGCGCCTATCCAGATGCCAATCTATGCTCATGCAGCAGCAATACCGTGTAACACCTGGACAACATAACATCTCAAGTTCTGTGATTCATCTGTCTTGGACACTAAGTATCGATAAGATGGTGTCTTGGTGATGACCGAATGACTGTTAGATGTGGCGCATGTGGTTCCAGAATCAATGTCCAGATAGTCTATGACTCATCCTCAAACGAAGGTAAATTGAGATGCCAGTCCTGTGTCAACACTCGATTCCCGATGGGCACACGAGTCGTCAAGTTCGTTGACAGATCACAGCCGGTCGGACGTGCCTACTATATGAGTCTGGAAACAGAAGATGATTTGGACCTCATTCTACGCGTGGGTGAGAGAGCCCGAAAGATCAACGCAGAAGGGTTTGAGGCACACTTCTATAGGGCCCACATGTCGGAGAGGCTCATCGTTCCTAGGTCCTTCTCGTTGAGTCATGCAGAGAGTGCTATCCAGATGCGGGGGCACATAGACAAGCTGCGATTATGGATGGAAACATCAAGAGTGTTTCAACAGGTAAAGGAGGAGGAAGTAAAATCAAGGTCTCTTCCGGAACCGACTTACCCTCTCTTCGCACCCGTCAACTCCTAAGCATTTCTTGCACGCAGAAGTGTCCTTGAATTCGAATACCAAGTGTGGCGGAGAATGGACTCCCCCTTGTCTCTATGATTTGGCCGACAGCAATCATTCCACATGGTCCAGATTTGTTACACTTGATACGTTCTGCCTCGACCGCCGCCACTGCGTCTCCGAACTACTACGACCACAGCAATCCAGAATAGCGTGTAGATGACGAAGAACCAGTCGCCAGGACCCCATGGGATATAGGGCTGCAACGGAGTCGAGAAGAGCTGGTCAAAGAAGCCGAATATGTACTGGAAGAATGTGTCCATGTATTCGGGTTGTGCGAACTGCAATTTGCATCACCTTTAGTACATCAGAAATGTGGGTATCAAACTTGTTTGTTTGTATCACGTACCGGGGTTCTTGCATTCGAGGTTACTTAAGATAATATGCTAGGTATACTCCAAGTGCCGACAGCTTTCACTCATTCTTGATTTCATCTCTGAGCAATCCGTAGTGATATAGACCCCAGCGTTCGCCGTCCTTTACTCCGCACTCTCGTAGATGCCCTTCTCTCTTGAACCCCAAGCGTTCCGCCAGTTTCCAACTCTTCTCATTTGCATCACGCGTGATGATGATCACCTTGTGTGCCTTCAAGCCGTCAAAGAGAAACTTGACTGACCGTCTGGCTGCCTCTGTTGCGAGTCCCTCTCCTTCACGGGCTGGATCGATGTAGTACCCCAATTCGAATGACGGAACATCCCAGTTCTTCGGCTCTATCCAGATCTCTCCCGTGAATACCTCACTCTCCTTGTGCCAGATTCCCATAACGAACCTTTCTCGCGATATCCATTCTGCTGCATGTTCACGCACCTTGATCTCCGCATCTTCCAAGGTTAGGACCTCTTTGGCTTCATCTAGATGCTCTTCGAGCAGTTTTCGATTGTTGCCCCTCTCTAGCAATGCGAAGAGATGTTCTCCATCACCCTTCTCATACCTTCTAAGAACTAGTCTTTCTGTATCGAGTCTTGACGGTATCTCAAGTAGAAGCTTGTGCATAATCGAGGTGGCCTCCGTTCGGGTAGAGCGACAGACCACACCATAACAACCACGAGATAAGGTTTGGGTGGGCCACAACAGCAATAAACTGGCTGACTTTACCTAGGCGAATGTCAGGGGAACTGTTGCTAGATGATTAGAATACAGCTAGAGGGCGTATCCGAGGTCGAAGACTTAGTCGAGTTCATCAAGGCCAGCTATGCAAACGACTACCGGCGAATCTGGCAGATTCACGAACGAACCATTGGTATATTCCTCCACGAATCGATTGGAATTCCGGAAACAGCTGTGTACTCCGTCATCACTACACTCGACCACAGTGAGTTGGAAGCGCGTTGTGAGCTGTCAATCATGTATGCAGGAGGGTCAATGTCACTAATCGGGGCTGGTAGATTCGATTCTTTTACGAAGAACATGACCGATGCAATCCGTGAACTTGCAGAAAAGAAGGGATGGAGCTTCAAGGTCGAGGAAGTGAAGGTCAAGCCCGCTGGGGAGATGTGTCCGCACTGTGGGGCGGCTTACCGATACACGGATGACAAAATCCGAGAAGATGGGACTGTGATCTGCCAGAACTGTTCGAAGGTCTTCAGCGTCGAGAGAAACAAATCGTAGAATGAGAATGGTGGACAGTAAAACCCGACTTCGGTTGCATAAATGCAACTGTTGCAGCTCTCGTTCACCCAAAGGAACCGTTTTAACATGCATGGGTTGAACTGCCATTATGAGCGAACCCAAGACAAGACCAACGGACGCGAAGGTGAAAGACTTCTTGGACGCGGTTGAGCATCCGCAGAGAAGAGAGGATGGATTAGAGCTTCTAAAGATTATGGGGGAAATCACCAATGAAGAACCTGTCATGTGGGGTCCAAGTATTGTCGGCTTTGGCTCATATCACTACAAGTATGAGAGTGGCCGTGAGGGCGACATGCCGGTCACAGGATTCTCGCCACGCAAAAGTAGTCTATCGGTCTACATCATGACCGGCTTTGATGAGTACAGTGATCTTCTGGGAAAACTTGGGAAGCATCGAGTTGGCAAGTCCTGTCTCTACATAAACAAACTCGCCGACGTAGATATCTCTGTGCTGAAAGAGATAATCAAGAGATCTGTAGAGAGACTACTCGAAGAGCAAGACGAATAGACAACATGAAGAATCGTGGACCGGGCGAGACTCGAAGATTGCTCTCTCGGTCATTGCCCTCCCGATTCAAACAGTCTGTTGACGAATTTGCATCCATCATGTGTAGGAGGCTTGTAAAAACACATCTTCTCTGGTATCTCCTTGGAATACTTGACACAACCCCAGCATTGACTGAATATGCGAACCCCCTTTCTCTCCCTGTGAGCAATGCACAGCTCAATTGCCTTATCCAAGGGAATGGAAAGTTCAGATGGCATAGTCTTGCTTCTCTCATAGAGAGTCAGACATTATTGGCTTTTCGGAATCGATAGAGGATGGTTGGCCAAGTGAGAATCGAGTTTGTTGATGCTTGTATCTATAGCTTGGCGTTGACATAAACGATTATGAGTTGAGCAGTCAACGGAATCGTTCAGTTGAGGTCTATTGGAGGGCAGAAAAACGAGTAAAACAACCTCGGAACACACCCTTGTCCTTTCGGTCATAGCTGCAGTCATGATCATACTAGCCCTAATCCTGCCCTTTGCATATCGAATAGACGTTGGCCCCGGGCCTGACTCAATTCGAGCAATGACTTGGGACTACATAGAATCTAGCTGGTACTCGGGATTCAGACTCTGGAATCCTCTAGACACACTTCCGTATACGATTCTACGGCTTGCGTTTGCATTGTTCTTGGCTAGACTCTGTTTGGGACTCACTACTGCACGAAAGACAATCCTCATTGGAATTCTTGCAGAGCTACAGCCAGTTTTCGTGTCTGTCGCACTGGTCTACTCAATTAACTGGTCTGGGGATCCATTAGTTCCTCTCTATGTACCGTTGCCAATCATGTTCATCTTGGGAATGATTCTTGTTCTTGTCTTCAAACGCAGGAATGGGGGAGAGCAGGACATATCGATTGGAAAGGAATGGCGTAGAGGATAGGACGGAAACAGACCTAGCTCTAGGTATCTTCCTGCTGTTTTCTGTCAAGTTCGTCAAGAAGGCCCTTCTGGTTCTGGCACCTGATATACCACGCACGAAAGGAGACCTAGGTCTGCGCAAGACTCTTTCTTTTGTTTTCCGAAGTCTAGGCAAGATTATGCGCAAGATGATTACTGACTCCCGCTATGGGAGAATACGGAAGATTGACCGGGAAGTCAACATCGAACTAGAGAAGAAGGCTGGCTATGCGTTGATTGCTGGAAGAAAACTAGTAGAGTCCGTTTGATTGAAAGAGATCGTGGGCGGAGTGAGATTCGGTGTACGTGCCATCTTGGTTCTTATCCGAGTTTAGGTGTCTTTAGTCGTGCTTGGGATACCCCAGCTCCCTGATGGTAGAAAACTCTCTGCTGGTTCCCAGTACTACTCTCATTCGAACTGAATGCACCTTACTTTCCCTTTGAGCCCCGCCCCAAAACAACCGTTGCAGGAGATACATCGAGCAGGCTCTTGCTGATCAACTTTCGCTTCCTCAGTCCAACGGTGTAGAAGCGCTGGCTCACTAATCAGTGGACGACTAAGCTGAATCACATCAAAAGCAGCTGCGGAATCTCCATTCCCCGTTAGTAGCTTCACCACGGTTTCTGGAGACCGGATTCCACCTACCAATCCGAATAAGAGGCCACAGTCACGTGCAATCGAACGGATAGTCATTGCATCATCCAAGAAATACGCCTCACCTGCATCTTTGGGGTCTTGAGTCGCGTCAGGTCCACTGAATATCACACAATATGCCCCCGCTTCTGCAAGTTCCTTTGTCAGCTCACCTACTTCTTCCGGCCTGACCGTTTTCGAGCTTGAATCCACCTTGACCTGGATTGGAATATCGACCGCATTCTTCACAGCTCTTACAGCATCCACCATTGCTTTGCTACGTCCCTCGATTGTCGATCCTGTATATGGATCATTTACTGGGCGCTTGTTGTACGCAGGGTCAAAGAATTGCCAAAGCCCGTAATGATGAGCTCCGTGAAGCTCAATCAAATCAAATCCTGCTTCGACCGCACGCAGTGCCGCATTCGCATAGGCCTGAGTGACTCTTTCGACATGCTCCACTGTCATTGCCTTCACTCTAACAGCGTTGCCCTTCTGTTGAGGGACTTCCATGTCACTGGGTCCGAAGATGTCGTGGCCTGAGTATTTCGGGAAGCTCCTACTCCCGCAATGAACCAATTGAGCTGCTGCTAGACCGCCCGAAGAATGAATTGCGCCGACTAGGCGTCTTAGACCTCCAACATCTGCGGGCTTTGAATTGGAGATCATCCGCCGAACTGCCTGTCCCTCGTGCATCACATATTGAAAACCAGTCACCACAACACCTGCTCTGATTTTACTATACGTTTCGCAGATGGTGTCTCCGCATGTTCCATCTTCTTCTGCTTGTCCCATCCAAGTAGCCGCCCGCATAACTCGGTTGGCTGCTATGACTCCATTCGGAAGTTCTAGTTCTTGGAGCATAGTGTCCTCCCAGGTTCCCTGGTCAACCATCGAATCAACTCACATCTCAGGCCACATGACCTGTATATAGTCTTGATGTGACAACATAAGAAGTGGTGGACTTGGCGAGATTTCAACTGGAACGTTTCAGTAGTCAGAAGTATGTTGAATCCTCGGAATCTTGGACAACAGCATAAGCGCAAGCCAAAGCCCCACAATGGAGAACATCATTCCCAGCGGTATGGCAATCATTCTCAATGCCGAGTCCGTCATTCCGATTACGAACGCGTAGATTGAGGGAGTCGTTGCAAGTACGTACATTAGAGCCGCTGGACCTACAAGACTCTTGAACCTAGGATTCCTGGCGAAGTAGCGGTAGAAGACGTAGATGAGTATAATCTCAAAGGGCATTAGTAGAAGCATCACCAATGACAAGAGAGAGGTCTCTGTACTCGCAGGAAGTCCCGATTCTGGAAACATGAGGGCAAGTAGAGGTGGCACGATGGCATATACGAGAAAGACAAGTGCCATAGCTCTAATCTTCACGAATGTATTCTTCTCCAATTCGGACGAACTCATCATCAGTCACACTTTCCATAGTAACTCCTGAGATAAACGCCTTTCTGAGAGTAGGGGCATTCAGCAGTGCTGTGCTAGAAACAAGGCAGTGGTCCGGACGAGATTTGCGAACACGCCTCTCCTAAACCCGGGCTCATTTGAACCCATCATCAATCAAGCTCCCAGATCCATGCGCAACTATTTCTTGCGTAAGTCTATCCACGATTTGATTCAGTTGCTCATCTTTGTAGCTCTTCTGAATGGTCACTATTGTAGTCTGTTCCAAAAGTAGTGAATACAGAATCCCTCTCCCCCTGTAGTATGTATCCCCATCAACTGGAAATGCGAAATCGCCCTCTCTCCTTGCGACTTTGACATCCTCAATTAGATGGTTATACTCCCACTTCCATATCACTTTTGGAAGTACAACACTCTTGTCAAAAGATCTCTCGGACTCATAGAACCCGACAAAGAAGACCACGTTCGACCCCCATTGAGCTATAGCGTACACCGGGTCCTTGTTCAAGACCGCGACCTTTCCCTCGATGAATGGCTCCGGAGGGAACATTTGACGGAGAACATTCATGCCGCGAAACAACATAGAACTCCCTGCACCATAGTATGCAACAATCGCCTTGCCAAGAAATCCAATCGCGAAGAGTGCTATGGACACAATCA
>LRSK01000225.1 GCA_001563325.1 Candidatus Thorarchaeota archaeon SMTZ1-83 | reverse complement strand
ATGATCTCCAAGCCTTTGAGAAACTTAGGAAGCTAAGAGCAAAGGGAAAGAGATGGTCATTTCTTGATGGGCCAATCACAGCCAACAACCCTATGGGCATCCATCATGGATGGGGGAGAACGTACAAGGACCTGTACCATCGTTTCAAGGCAATGCAGGGGTATGACACACGCTATCAGAATGGTTTTGACTGCCAGGGTCTCTGGGTCGAAGTCAACGTTGAGCGGGATATGGGTTTCAAGAGCAAACGTGACATAGAAGAATTCGGGTTGGAGAAATTCATAGTATTGTGTAAGCAGCGTGTCTTGAAATACGCTGCAGTACAGACTGAGCAGAGCATCCGACTAGGCTTTTGGATGGACTGGGACAACCTTGAAACTCTAAAGAAGTTACATGATGCGCTTGGCAAAGACCCCATGGCGGAAATGACAATCGCTGGAGTTGAGGGTCCGGTCACAGGAACAGTCGAGCAGCTCGTTGGAAGACTTGGTATGCCCGAAGTTGGAGGGTCGTACTTCACATTCTCTGAAGATAACAATTACACCATCTGGTCGGTGATAAAGTCATGTCATGAGAGAGGGTGGGTCTACAAAGGTCGAGACGTGATGCCATGGTGTGCTCGTTGTGGAACAGCCATCAGTCAGCATGAGATAGTAACCGAAGGATACCGTGAATTGACACATCCAAGCATAACACTGAGATTTCCGCTTGTTGACCGTCCTGGAGAGAGCCTTCTTGTATGGACAACAACTCCCTGGACTCTAAGCAGCAATGTTGCAGCAGCTGTCGGTCCAGATCTCACTTATGTCAAGGTGCGTCAGAACGATGAAACATTCTACCTAAGTCGTAGGACTCTACACATGTTGAAGGGAGCCTATGAAGTTGAAGAAGAGCTGCTTGGTCAAGATATGGAAGGATGGCTCTATCATGGACCCTTCGATGAACTCCCAGCTCAAAGGGAAAGCGGCGTTGCTGGAAAGCACAAGGTGATTCTGTGGGATGAGGTAGGTGAAGAGGAGGGTACCGGAATAGTGCATATCGCCCCGGGCTGTGGAGCGGAGGACTTCGAACTCTCCAAGGAGCACGATCTTGTTGCGATTGCACCTCTTACAGAGAATGGGATCTTCATTGATGGTTTTGATTGGTTGTCAGGCATGAATGTAAACACAGTAGCGCAACCAATCTTTGACAATCTTGGTGAGAAGGGACGAACGTACATGATTGAAGACTATACTCACAGATATCCTGTCTGCTGGCGATGCCAAGAGGAGTTGGTCTTCCGTCTTGTTGATGAGTGGTTCATCTCGATGGGAACGAAACTGGACATACCTTACGAAGAAATAACGGAAGACCAGAAGGATAAAAACCTGCGATATCAGATCATGGAGGTTGTCATCAATGAAACGAACTGGTATCCTTCCTTTGGAAAGGAGAGGGAGCTAGACTGGCTGCGGAATATGGATGACTGGATGATCTCGAAGAAGCGATATTGGGGACTCGCACTGCCCATTTGGGAGTGTTCGAATTGTGGCCATTTTGACGTGATAGGTAGCAGAGAAGAACTGAAGAAGCGTACGGTTGCCGGGTGGAATCTTTTCGAGGGTCATTCACCTCATCGACCATTCATTGATGAGATTGAGATAGAGTGCAGTCAATGTGGCCAACGAATGAAACGAATCCCAGATGTAGGTAATCCTTGGCTAGATGCAGGAATAGTTGCAATGAGTACGCAGAGGTACAACTCTGACAGAGCCTATTGGGAAGAATGGTTCCCGGCAGACCTCATCAGTGAGAGCTTCCCGGGACAGTTCAGAAACTGGTTCTACAGCCTCCTTGCAATGAGCACCATCCTTGAACGAAAAGCACCATTCAGAGATGTCTTCACTTATGCCACCTTGACTGATGAGGATGGAATACCGATGCACAAGTCTTGGGGTAACATGGTAGAGTTCGATGATGCCGCCGAGAAAATGGGAGTGGATGTGATGCGTTGGCTCTTTTGTGATCACAAACCTGAGAAAGACCTCGCGTTTGGTTACCACCGTGCTGATGAAGAAAGGCGGCAATTCCTTATCCCGCTATGGAACGTCTATTCCTTCTTTGTCACATACGCCCTCATAGACGGTTGGGTTCCCAGAGATGATATGAAGCTATCTCCAAGCCTGCTTGACAGGTGGATACTATCCAGGATGAAGGAGGTCACTCGCCAGGTCACAGATTACTTGGAATCGTATGAGCCGAACATGGCAACTGCAGCTGTGAACCAGTTCATAGATCACCTGAGTAATTGGTATCTGCGCCGAAGTCGTAGACGCTTCTGGGTAGAGTCCGGTGCAAGCGAAGAGTCTGATGCGGATAAGAACGCGGCCTATGATACATTGTATCAGGTTCTGAGTGGTTTCTCTCGACTACTTGCGCCATTCGTACCGTTCGTATCTGAAGTGCTCTATCAGAATCTAGTCCGAAATATCAATCCGGAAGCACCTGAGAGTGTTCATCATTGCGATTGGCCTGTGAGCGATTCGGTTGATGAGGCACTGAACAATGAGATGGCATTGGTGCTCCGCTTGGTTTCATTGGGTCATGCAGCAAGAAACAAGGCAAATCGCAAGCTTCGTCAGCCACTCTCTGAAGTCGCGTTTGCGGTGGGATCGGAGAAAGAACAGGATATTGTAATGCGTTATGCAGACTTGATTGGAAATGAGCTCAATGTCAAGAGCGTTCGCTTGTTAGATGTCGCTGCCGAGGTGATTAGCTATCAGCTCAAGCCGCTCCCAAGGCAAATAGGTCAGAAATACGGCTCTCGCTTCCCTGCCATCAGAGATGCGATACTAGGTATGGACCCGCGAGCGGCATCGACTCGGCTCCAGGCGGGTGAACCTGTTGAAGTGAGTGTGAATGGCGATAAGCTCGAGATTCTACCAGAAGAGGTCGAGGTGATAGTCGAAGCGAAAGAAGGATTCTCGACGGCCTCTGAGGGATCTTACCTAGCAGCGCTGACAACAGATCTGACAGAAGAGCTCGAACTAGAGGGATTGGCACGTGAAGTCGTACGACGAGTTCAGAACCTACGAAAGTCGGCAGACTTGGACGTTACCGAGAAGATAGAAGTCCAATACTCATCTAGCAAAAGATTGGCTCAGGCAGTCGAGTTTCATGAAGCTTACATCACTGAGGAAACACTAGCCACTGCTCTGAAACAGGTGAAGAAGCCCTCAGGAGATTTCAAGGAGGAATATGCCTTCGGTAACGAGAAGCTTGTAGTGGCGATAACCCCTGGCAAAGCATAGTACCTTTCTCAGGGTTCAAATCGCTCAAGTTGATCAGAGTGCATCTGGCCTACGAATTAGCACTTCTATTAGACTGTGGAAGAAGCCGGCGTTCTCCTCAATCGATGAAAGAGAAACCCACTCATTGGGACCATGAGTGTTGCCCCCACGAGGCCCGAAATCAAACAACTCGCAACCCTCCCCAGCAAAGAATCGTGAATCCGAGGCTCCAAAGCCTTCAATCAGGCGTGTCGGAATGCCTTCCTTCTTCAGTGCCCATTTTGCACTGCGAATCAGGAGTGAATCAGGGTCGGTTTCAACATAGCCAGCACCGGAGAGAACCTTGAGCGAAAAGACTTCCAGCTTCCCATCCAGGGCATGCTGGATTGCCTGCTTGACAGACTCACCATCATTGGTCATGGCCCGAATATCGCAATAGAGGGTCCAGAGGTCGCCTTCAAGGGAGAGGGAATTGGGTGAGATCGTCTTCCCTTTGTCGGAATGCCTCGCTGGAAAGGCTGCTTGAGAAATGGCCAGCAGCGCTCTCATCGTGTCAGTCAGCGCTTCGTCATATTCCACCTCAGGAGCCGATTCATCAGGTTTGAGTATGTCTAGTTCTACCCAGTCGGGAACCACATTCCGCGCGGCCACGAATCCGCCGCGAAGAGCCCTAACCGTCACATACGGATTCAGGTCTAGGAACTTGGACGCGGTCAGCATCGCATGTCGGTCTACGCCCGGCCGCATGTAAGCTGAATGACGAGTCTGAGAGCCGTATGTTTCTGTTTCAAAACGTACAGTTTCTTGGATTCCTCTCATCCGTTTTTGCAATGCCCTTGCCTTGATGGTGGCTGGTAGTATATTGCGCCTTCTGTAGATTATCTGTTGGTCGATTCCGTCAGCTACTACGACATAGTTAGGGAATAGTCCACTCTTGACCAAGTAGTCCTTGAGTACGGCCGCCCCATGCCTGCCACCGGCCTCTTCATCTCCAGTAGCAGCAATCATCACAGAGCAGCGTGGATCACTCTCCATCAGCTTCTCACCCAACAGAAGCAGAGATACAATGTTGCCCTTGTCATCGCACGTGCCGCGTCCATAGGCCCTGTCACCATCTACTCTAAGCCTGAAAGGATCAGAGTCCCAACCAGCTCCAACAGGCACAGTGTCTAGATGAGAAAGGAAGAGAATCTTGAAGGGCCCTTGTCCACGACGGCCGAAAGCTGAGAAATGTCCCTCTGACTCGATTGTTTCAGTAAGAAAGCCGAACTGCTCAAGTCTCTCGATAATGTACTTCGCGCATTCTGGAGACGGTTCATCTCTTCTTGGATCATTTACTGTATCAAAGGCAACCAGTCTACTGAGCTCGTCAAGGGCACTGAGAGTCATTGTGGGTTTTAGTGGACACAAAGCCGGTCAAATATGCATCGAAAGAAGATAAGCTACTTCAGAAGAATTGACTAGAAACAAACGAAGCAGAGTGACGACCGACCGGACGTCTCTCGGGCCATTGTAGATTGGCCTACGTTCGTTTGTAGACCCAGCGGCTCCACGAACTGAGGGTAGGCAGCTGCTCAGGCATACCCTTCCGTTTGCGAATCTCTAGTATCTTCTCTTCTTGCATACTAGTTGGGACTGGCTCAAATCCTCTGAACTCATATCCAAAGAAACTACGGCCTGCAGTGGCACTGCGAAACTCGTCAGCAATACCAATTGTTTCAGCGGTGGGCAACGTTCCCTTGACAGTCACCGTGTCTTCCTCAGCTTCAATCGTGACAACCTGACCTCTGTGGCCAGTGAGGACTCTGATTACCCCACCCTGAGTATCGACGGGGGTCTTGATATCAGTGTTCAAGATTGGTTCATAGAGCCCAGCCTTGGCTGTCAGGAAACTCATGTTCAAGCCGGAACTAGTCATGGTGGCGACTTCGTTGTAGCCCGTATGAGCAGGATCTGTATGGACCGTTGCGTCAGTGAGTACGACCTTGACACCCATAACTGGCTCGCGAGCTAGGGGCCCCTGGTCAACGAATTCACGAAATGTTGTGTCCAAATAGGAGTATATCCTGTCGAACCTTTGAACACCGCTCATAGCATCAACGAGCATGGAAGACTCATAGATGTCCAGTATCTTTCGTGCCTCCTTGGCATCCCATCCAGCTTCATCTCGCAGAATCTGAGCACGCTCACGGGCGTTCTGATCAGCAGTAATCTTCTTCCTCCGAATCAGGTTTATCGTCTTCTCGTCCAATGGCTCAACATAGAGACGTAGTCGATTGTGTCCATTTGGTGACTTGGTATGGAACTCGTCTCCACGAGAGGTGATCTTCTCCCGGTAAACAATGATTGGCTCTGAGATGTCTATCTTGACCTGCTCATTGATTCTCTTTGTCAGAATCTCAATCTGAAGTGGGTCTATCCCATCGAGACGATACTCTCCAGATTCCTTGTCATGAGTGAATCGAGCAGTAGGATCAGCCATAATCCACTTGGAAACCACTTCTCCCAGTTTCGCGATTTCTTGGGGGTCAACTGGCTTGATGCTCCTACTGACGACAGGCTCACTCACGTATTCGATGGCCTCAAAGGCGGGCATCTCTGAATCAACCTCAACGAAAGACTCGCCAGAAGGACAGATGAACCCAAATACGGAGAACAGGTTGCCTGCAGGAACCTCGTTCATCGGGAGAATGTCGGTAATCTCTTGGACACCTAGTCTCTTCACTGTGACATTCTGTTTCATCCCAACCAGCCTGATCGACTGTCCAGATTTCACGGTCCCTGAGAAGACACGACCGATTAGCGTAGGTCTCTTGCTCTTCGGGTCTACGAATATCTTGGTGATCATTCCTAGAAGTGGACCGTCACGGTCACACTCTAGCAGGGCCTTACCTTCGGTTGTATTCAGGTCGCCTTTCCAGATTCGAGGAATCTTGTACTTCTGAGCTTCCTTGGGGTTCGGCAGGTGATAGACAATCATCTCGAGAAGGGCATCATCCAAAGGAAGGTTCTCTCTGAGCCACATCTCATCACCCTCGCTGTACTTCTCAAATACAACAATAGGCTTGATGTCCTTCTTCTCAAGGGTCTTCATAGTGAATGCCCAGCCCGTCTTGGCACTCCCAATTGCTACAGAGCCATCCTGGAAACTGACGCGCCACTCCTTTGCGTACTCCTTGGGGGCCACCTTCTTGATCAGTTCGTTCACTTTGGCTATGATGATGTCTATGCGCTCGTAGACCTTCGCAGGTGGCAGCTTAAGCTCGTTGATGAGCCGGTCCACTTTGTTTACGAACAGTACCGGCTTGCAGGCTTCTCCGCCCACTGCTAGACGGATGTTGGTTTCAGTCTGAGTCATTACTCCCTCAAGGGCGTCAACAAGAATGACTGCCCCATCGCTGGCCCTAAGGGCACGAGAGACCTCACCTGTGAATGACAGGTGCCCTGGAGTATCCGACAACTGCACCAAATACTCTTCACCATCAACATCAAAGTTCAGCAGCACGACTGAGGTGAAGATAGTGATTCCTCTCTCCTGTTCCTCATCATCACTGTCTGTCATCAGAGCCTGACCTGCAGCGGCATCGCTCATCAGACCTGCACGACGCATGAGATAGTCCGTTGTCGTGGTCTTCCCATGGTCGATGTGAGCGCTAATAGAGATGATTCTCTTGTGTTCATAATCATCGGACTTGATGAGTCTCTTGATCGCATCCGGGTCCTTTATCTTGACCAATGGTTTTCACCTTTTTCGGGTAGTCTGACCCCAACTCCACAAGTCAAAGTTCCGAAAGAACTCGGTCGGGGTCACCGAAGGCCTTCTCGGCGGCTGGCCGACCACGCTTACAGAATCTTAAAAGATTATCGTCATGGGCCCTCTATTTTGTGGCTACGACAACCATTCGTTCGGACTCCGAAGCATACGGCATCCGAGGTAGCTTGTTCTGACCATAGAACTCCGTCTTGCTGAACCCGACTTCCTTCAGCATCCTAGTAATCTCAAGAGCAGTGTACATGCGAATGTCATTGTTGGACATGGCGTCCTCATTCATGAGTGTGATTCTCCCTGACTCAGTGTCCACGAATGTAGCGGGCCTTCCTCTAAGGACTCCTGCGGGTGCATCGATTACATGAGGTTCAGTGAGGAGATAGCCGCCTTCCAACTTCGTCCATGCCTTCTGGAAACGTGGAAGGTTGTAGGGATTCATGAGATCCAGTAGAAGCCTTCCGCCCTTTGCAAGAGCCTTGTAGGTGCCCTTCAAGACACCCATGTTCTCTTCGTGGTTGAAGAATCCGAAGCTATGACTGAGCAGAACTGCGGCCTCGAAGCGCTCTTTGAAGTCCATTTCACGCATGTCCGCTGGCGTGAAGTCAACCTTCAGACCCGCCTCACCAGCACGCTTCTTCGCGACTTCGATTAGACAATTGGATAGATCAAAACCCGATACATTCAGTCCGCGTTTCGCAAAGAGAACACTCTGATCACCGGCGCCACAGGCTATGTCCAAGACTGACTTGCCTTTTCCAAGATTCAGGACTTCGATGCAGAAGTCTACCACCATCTCATCGTACTGTTGGATACCAGGAATCGACCCACGGTGTTTCACACGGAAAATCTCGGCCCAGAACTCATTCCAGCCCAGCTCTACGCGTTCCATCATAGCACACCTCTCAGTCAGTCTGATTCAGCGATGATATGAAGCTTGTCATGAAACCCTGAGATTCAGAAGAAGGTGGAGAAGACCCGCTACCTGTTGATCTCCGCCGGGAGGGACGCAGACTGAAGCAACAGGAAACTCAAGTTAACGAACGTGAATACGCGGGTCTTGCGTCTCCGACCTAATAGGACATATTCGGCCTATAAATCTATAGGTTCCCGCTTAAATGCACGGACCTGTCGAAAAATCGAACAACCTTTCTTTTAGTCCTAATTCGCAAAAATCGAGACCTAAGTGACGGAATCCGGACAAGAAGCAGTCTTGAGAGCGAAGGGCGCAAAAGAGGGAGAATTCGAAACTGGGTCTCAAAATCAACGTGATGGATTTCACTCATAAACTCAAACACTCGACGATAGAAGGGTGGTGGTAGCCCCGCCAGGATTTGAACCTAGGTCCGGTGGGCCAGAACCACCGATGCTTGACCGCTACACCACGGGGCTATTCAAAAGCCGGATTTCTCCGGCTCGAATCTACCGCACGCTTGGAAGCTCAAATTACCTTTTCGGTCAGTCCTGCGATTTGGCCTGTCAGCATTACCTGTGGCAGGAACATGGGAGGCTTGTTTCTATAACTATTGCGTCTCGGAGCATTCTCTGCATCATGCGCAGAAGGTTCTTCCCTTCTGTGGCTATTGTGGTGAAGGTCGGATAGCCATGAAGATCTAGCATCTGTAGCATTCTATCTACGGGCATTGCATTTGGAAGGTCTCTCTTGTTGAGTGCAACCACAATAGGTAGGGTTGCCATTCTGTCGGTCCCCAGGGCAATCCGGAGCTCCTGAATGGAGGCAAGATTTTCGTTCATCATTTCAGGGGCGGAATCGGCCATGAAGATGAGACCGTCAACTCCTCTGAGGACGTTGATGCGTTGGGTGGCATGCCTACGCTGACCTGCAACTGTGAAGACGTCAAAGACTACACGGTTTCCAGCAGATACCGGGATGAAGTCAAAATAGGTGGTTCGTCCAAGCTCATCTCCTATCTCAACAATTCTCCCCTTGCCCAGTGATCTCACATTCGCAAAGAGCCATCTCAATGCAGTAGTCTTGCCGGATAGAGAAGGCCCATAGAAGACAATCTTGATTCGAATTCTACCTTCATCGTCGCGCCTCAAGTCAGTGCCGGGCACTATCTCAGTCACTCGCCTAGGATGTATTCGTGCCGCCCTCGCGATGTTCGAGGTCGATTCGGCCTCAATCCTCAGTTCTGTAGATGACGCAACAATGGTCCCAGTGGGCTCAGGCTCGCGCGCCCCTACTCTGGGTGTTTCACGCGGTAGTTTGAATGGCTCCCCGGGTTCAACAGCAACTGCTTCTGGAGGGGTCACTTCTCTTGGGGGCATTTCTAGGGTGCTTCTCGTTTCAGGGCTTGTAGTTGAAGCGGCTTCGAGGCGGTCTTCTTCAGACTCTTCCTTCTTTTCGCGTCTGAATCTTGACCTTAGCCTCCTAAGCAAGGACTGCCGCTCTCCGAAAGATAACGGATATCTTACCTGTCTTAAATCTTAGGGGGATAATCTCCGCAGTGACCTTTATCTGATAGTTCAAGTTCGATGACTAATCATGCCCGACATCATCTCGCGCGAGTACATTCAGCAGAACTTCCCTACACTCTCTAAAATGACCTACCTGAACAATGCCTCAACCGGGATACCCCCGGTGTCATGTATTGATGCCATGAAGCAATACTTGGAAGACCGCGTCAATGTTAGGCGCAGTTTTGAGGATACAGAGAAGCAGCTAGAAGTGCTTCTAGAGCTCCTAGCGAAACTCCAGGGTGGTAAGAAGGAGCAGTATGGTCTCGTTCCCAACACATCCTCTGGGATAAACTCCTTCGCTCACAGCATAGAATATCCTGAGGGATCAAACATCGTTCTTTGCGATCTCGAGTTTCCCGCAAACTACGTGCCATGGCAGAATGTGAGCAGACAGTATGGACCAGAGCTTCGTGTGGTCAAGTCCAGAAATGGTGCTGCATGGCTTGACAGTTTCAAGGAGCAAATCGATGAAGACACAAGGGTTGTTGCGATTAGTCAAGTACAGTTTAGTACTGGATACAGGATGGATCTAGGCGCGCTAGCAGATGCAATCCACAGTGTAGGCGGCTATCTGGTGGCAGATGTGATACAGGCCATAGGATGGGCCGAAACAGACTTTGAGAGAGAGAGAGTCGATTTCGCTGCTGGGCATGCGGCAAAATGGTTGCTTGGCCCAATTGGAGCAGGCTATGTCTATATCAGCAAAGAGACGATTGACACGCTCACACCACGTTTTCTGGGTTGGTGGGGAGTGTCGAAAATGGATGACTTCAGCTACTTCGAACGGGAGCCTTTGCCTAGTGCAAGGAAGTTCGAGATTGGATCTCCCTCTCTGGTCGGATATGTCGGCATGATTGAGTCGCTCAAGACCATGATGGAGGTGTCCGCTAGGAGCAGAGAGCAAGCAGCCATGGAGACCGCCGACTACCTAAGAAAGAGGCTCTCAGAGGAAGGCTTTAGCTACTACGAGTTTGGGAAGAAGAGCAACTCACCAATTGTGTCGTGTGCCTTGGATGACGCCGAGGAAGTCAACAAGGGCATCTCGAAAGAGAGGATATACTGCTCTGTTCGAGATGGCAGGCTTAGAGTATCCCCCCATTTCTATAACACTACTGAAGAAGTAGATAGGCTTGTTGACCGTCTGAGGTGAGTCCATGTTCCAACAAGTATCTCCGAATCTGTACTTTCTTGTAAGCAGCTCATTCGATTCCAACATAGCATACATAGATGGAGAAGAGAAACAAGTTTTGATTGATACGGGAACAGGGATCTACTCGGAGAATCTAAACAGGGACCTGGAGAAGGTTGGATCCTCCATCGAGTCAATCACAGATATTGTATTGACACATTCGCATATAGATCACATCGGAGGTGTCCTTCCGATAATGAAGGCTGCCAATCCGAAGTTGCATCTGCATAAGTCAGAAGGAAACATGATCAACTCAGGGGACATGCGACTCACTCTCTCCAACACCTTTGGTGTAGAACTTCCCGCGATGAAGATTGAAGTATTGCTACAAGAGGGAGACGTCCTCAGCTTTGGTGATATTGATCTCAAGATATACAGTACACCCGGGCATTCGATAGGAAGCATCTGTCTCCATGTAGAAGACAGAGGAATATTGATCACGGGAGATACGATGTTCCCTGGCGGAAGTTTCGGAAGGGTAGACTTCCCAACTGGGAGTCCGGCACAGCTTGTGGAGTCGCTCAGACGAATCACGGAATGGGACTTTGAGATTGCACTCCCGGGTCACATGAATGCCATTCTCGGAAACGGCAAGAGATACGCACAGATGTCATATGAGATGGCTCAAAGCATGTTCAGACATTACTGATGGCCCTCTCAACTTCCTCAGCAGAGTAGGGAATGACCTTGGGATCGTCTGCGTCCATCTTGACAACTTTCGACTCCAGTGCCTTGACAAGCGAATAGACGGAATCACTGTAGGGAGTTTCGATATCGTGTTCCCTGGCCAAGCGGACAACTTCACCGGTTATAGCGTCTATCTCTGTCTGTTTACACTGTTGGATGTCTTGGAGCATGGAGTTGATGTTGTCGCCGGTTGCTTTTGCGGTCCCGAGTGCGTATCGAATGGGGTCATCGGCTGTGAGAGAAACTCCTATTGCTGTGGCGACTTCAACGGCCTCTTGGACGAGTTTGACGACAAGGCTTCTCAGACGAGCATCGTTGTAGATTTCACCATTGGTCATGCCAGTCAAGGCGCCTATCGGATTGATACCACAGTTTACAATCGTCTTGGTCCAAACGACCCCTTCGATATTTTCAGACGATCGTACGTCGAACCCGGCGTTTCGGAGAATGGAAACCACCTTCTCAACCGTTTTCATGTTCTCGGAATAGTGCGAGCCAATCTCAGTAATGCCACACCCTGTAACAGTGACCTCTCCGGGACCGGTCATAATTGCACCCATACATGTGGTGGCTCTGAGTACTCGACGAGTGCCTAGAACCTCTGCGACCTTCTTCTCGGTTCCGATACCGTTCTGGAGAACCAAGACATATGCACCTTTGTCGGTAAGATGCTTTATTCTCTTGGCGGCCTCCTCAGAATCGTAGGCCTTTGTTGTAATAAGGACTAAATCTGCTTCATCAATCTCTTTAGCATTCTGTGTGGCGTTCAGACGAAGGAGATGATCACCCAGAACTCCCTTAATCCTAAGCCCCCGGTTGTTGATCGCATCCACAATGGGATGACGTCCTACAAGCAGACGTACGTCTTCTCCTGCTTTACTCAAGAAGCCCCCGTAGAGGCACCCTATAGCACCAGAGCCCATAATTACGATTCTCAAGTTTCATCCTCCTCAACAGGGCCTATCCCGGCCTGACCTGAAAGATAGTCTATCATCATTCTGAGCGCCTTGCTCAGGTTCGCGGCATTGTCAAAGCCAGTAACTATCTCACGCAGTTGCTCAGCGGACCAGTCCCTCATCTCTCGTGCATATTCCACCATAAGCGGAAGGGACCGAACAACATTGTCAACAATGGTGATGTTCGAGAGAAGGGCCGTCCGCGACATCGGATTGAGGTCAATCGTGACCACGTATTTGTTGATCTTCCGAAGTGCCTCTGTGCGGTCTCCGTCTTCAAGAGGAACCAGCACCACGTCAGCCTTGGCAATCCCCTCAGAATCAACCTTTCTTCTGTTACTGCTGAGCTCAGGGATTGTTTCTGACGGACGGTCGTGAGTACCCAGTATTTCAGTGGCTCCGGCGTTTCTAAGCGCAGTAGCGATTGCCTCTTCGCGCTCTGCTCTGTAATAGAAGAGATTAATCTCAAGTGGTGCACCAGTCAGTTCAGAGAGCTCAACGAGATCTCTTGGGACCAGAGCGCAGATGTTCCCATTGACGCTTATTATGGGGTGTTTAGCTGACAGCAGTGCCGCGACTGCGGCTCGACAGGCCATGTGTGCCAGTTCATTCGTCTGCTCACCAATCATGTAGTCAAAGGCTTCACCACGACCATGAGCCAGAAGACCTGCAGTGGCAACAATGTCCTTCTCGTGTCCCTCGATTATTCGCTCACGAATGGAAAGAGAGTCTTTGCGCGGATGGTCGGCCGGGACATGAATCTTTGTCAACTAGACCAACCTCCCACCTTGATCGGAAACCGATGTAACGTATGTCTGAGTACTGTCCCAATGCGCTTCCATAATCGATACAGCGTCTTGAGTCAATTCCCTCTCGCAGAAACAAAACACGGAGTCGCCGAGCATTACCATGCTTGAGTTGCTGAGTCCAGCAGACTCTAGATTATCAAGCGCGGCTTCGACACGAGGGGTCATAAGATTGGTTTCACGTGCAAACTCCCTAGAACATGAAATGAATTGATTGAGCGAGGGTTTCTCGATTAACTTGCTCACAAGGCCATCGGCAACCCGGTTGATATCATCTCGATGAGCCTGGTCAACGAGTACGGTTCTCGTGTCAAGGCCAGGTGCTCCGGCCAGAATCACGCCAAGCCCCTCAGGAGATGGGAAACTGACTACTTCTCCGACTCCAGGCGCTCCCGGGCGAACTCGGATCTCCATTCCTCCCGAAGTCTGAGCGATGACGTCCCCCAATCCCGTGTGATTCACTACTTCCGCGTAGTGTGCATGTGACGCAGCACTATCTAGGTCAGTGCCATCGTGAAGAAGATGATTCAGTGCGAGTGCAGTTCCCAATGCGCCAGCTCCGGAGGCGCCGAACCCCACTCCAATCGGAAGCGATGACTCGTGCTCTACATGGACCCTGTAGTCTTTGTCCTTGTTCTCAAGCAATCTTCGAATCACCATCACTGTAACAGGTGCATCTATCCTGGAATCGTTGTAGTTCACCGAGATCGTGGGGGGCCGACTCACCTCGAGGGTCACAGTTGTTGTGGTCCCGATGTCCAGACAGAATCCGGCACCTGTGGAGCCACGGTGAAGGGGATTCTCATGTTCATCATAGATACGGAAGACCCCGGTCACATGCCCGGGCACGAATGCACGAGCTGAACGTGGCGTATTATCTCCCTGTGAACTCAAGGTGGTCATTCGTGTGCTTTTCTCGAGCCATATATATACTCAATCATAGAGAAATAAATGGTGTATATACAGGTATATACAAACAGGCGGGGGGTCACTTCTGAACGGTCTTGTAGTTCTAAGAAGTCGGTGACATCAAGCTACTCCTTGCCAAGAGGCACGAGACTGGTGTACTGCTTCACTCGCGGATCCTTTGAAGGAGGAGCAGGATAGCCCCAACGGGCATCAATATCTCGTCCACTCAGATCATAGACGTTGAAACTGCCGGAAGACCAAGTCAGAGGGCTGAATCCCAAGAGAAGTGTCTGAGTTCGCCAGCTCGTCACGACCATATGCCTGTTCATTCCTGCTGTTGGCACAACAAGGAAGACGTTTGAGAGCTCCATTAGGAGCGATGTGCTAATCCTGTAGAAGAAGGTGTATGTCTTTCTGTGCTCCTCAGTGCCTTGCTGTCTTAAATCATTCAGGTACCGCGTGATGGTTTCATCGTGAACGGCGGGGTCCATCACGTCGGAGAGTTCTTCCACGTCAACAGCAACCGCGGTTTCAAAGTAATAGGCAAGCGGGAACTCTGTGATGTGAAATAGAAGGAACTTGTCTTGGGTTATGGTCTGGTATAGATGCTGAAAGATTGCCTGCTTGGAGTAGAGCATGCTCGAATCCAGATTTGCAGGCTTGAACTCTTCAGCAGCAGCAGAAACAACCAGACGAAACATATCGTCGAGCATATCTCCATCGTAGCCGATTCTAACCACATGATAGGGCAGCTCTCTTGAGTCGTCACTCTTGAGGCCTCGGTAAGTCAAGAACTCGTTGAAGTCCCTCTGGAATGTGTCAACTTCGTTGTCGTTGTCTAGTACAAACAACGATTGACTGGGGGTCCCGAATGATGACACAACGCTGTCATAGGTTTGGTAACGTGCTTTCTTCTCAGCGATGAGCTCGCTATACAAGTCATCATGATTGGGAGAAGAGTCCGCCAAACCTCAAACACCTGCCAGTGGTCTGTTCGCATGCTGTTTCATAACTGATTGAGAGAGCTAGGGCTCAAGATTATTGAATGTTAATGCCATATATACTGAATTCCTATGTCGGCGTCCAGTTCTGGCACTCCCGCTCTTTCACTAATCTCATATATTCTTTGCTTACTTTTACTTCGCCTTTCTATAAGCAGAATGAGTCTCAATCCGAGCTACGAATCTACCTTCGCTCAGTTTATCAGCATGTGTTCAAGAACGTGAAATAGGTGAGTTCAATCACACACACATCCAAGCTAATCATTGGAAGCCTTAGTCATTCTTTGAGCAACCGCAGAATCGCGCTCTGCGTCACAGGAAGTGTTGCCGCAGTGGAATGTGTTGCTCTCTCTAGGCTGCTCATGAGGCACGGATCCGAAGTATATTGTGTAATGAGCCCAATGGCGCACAAGATAATCCATCCTTACCTACTCGAATGGGCCACCGGGAACCCCGTGGTCGTGGAACTCACCGGTCAGATTGAACACATCACATTGGCGGGAAAGCATGACGAACATGTAGACCTCGTCTTGGTGGCACCTGCAACCGCCAATACCATAGGGAAGATAGCAAATGGCATTGATGATACAGCCGTTACAACCACCGTTTCATCTGCAATTGGAGCGAAGATTCCAGTTATTGTTGTTCCAGCCATGCACGAGTCTATGTATGACCATCCAGCTGTGATTGAGAATATCGAGAAGCTCAAGGGAATTGGAGTCCATGTTGTGAGTCCGAGGATGGAGGAAGCCAAGGCGAAGATTCTGGAACCTGAGGAGATTGCCAGTCGAGTGATATCGCTTCTGGGACCTCAAGACCTCAACGGGAAACACTTCTTGATCACAGCAGGCCCAACGAGAGGCTGGATAGACAGGGTGCGCTTCATTACCAACCCGTCGAGTGGAAGAATGGGAATAGAGATTGCCAATGAAGTGATATCAAGGGGAGGGACCGTCGACCTAGTCTTGGGCCCTGTGAGTCTCAGCCCTCCTCGCGAAGCAAATGTTCGGAGAGTGGAAACTCCTGATGATATGCAATCATCAGTAACAGAGGCCTTGTCTGAGTCAAGAACAGACGTTTTCGTATCTACAGCGGCGGTGCTAGACTATGTGCCTTCTGTAAGCGTTGACTCCAAGATTCCATCTGGAGACCCAGAGCTCACAGTCAATCTTAGGCCTACCGCGAAGATCATTGATACGATTCGCAAGGAGCATAAGAGACTCTTCATCGTTGGATTCAAGGTGGAGTCAGGAGTCACTGACAAGGAGCTTGAGAAGAGAGCCAAGGCGAAGGTCGAATCCGGGGTCTGCGACCTAGTCGTAGCCAATGACGCTTCGAGAGAAGGTGTTGCATTTGACACTGAAACGAATCAGGTAATCATAGTTGGGCGCAAAGGCTCGGTCAAACACGTGCCGCTCTCAATGAAGAGAGATGTGGCAAGGGAAATTGTGAACACGATTGTAGAGGCTATGTCGTGAACCAGACTTAGAATCAGAGACTGATTCTTCTATAGTATGTCAAGCAGTGTATCGGCCATTCGCCTCATGTCCACGAAGATTAGTCCCAATTGTGCATCGGGTCTAGCTAGGACCAAGATCAGCGCGTGGTCACCAACAGAGGTCATGAGTGTATATCCTTTGTCGCCCTTGACGTAAATCTCCAACAGGTTTCCTCGGTCGAGCTCGGTTGTTGCCTTCTCTCCAAGCGATACAATAGCAGCACTGATTGCTGCAACGGTTTCCTGTTCGCTCTCAGGAAGGGCTGACGAGATAGGAAGACCATCTAGTGACACAAGAGCTGCGCCCTCCACCCCTGGTACCGTTTCGAAGTCACGAATGATCTTGTTGATTGTATCTACGCGGCTGGACATCTCTAGGGCCTCAAATCAGTCCAATCAGACTCAGGTCGCCTCGTGTTGCTATAAAAGCTTCCTGTACTGTAGGCGCTGACGCGTAGGTTTTTTGCGCAATTCTCAGACGCCGAAGTACTCCTTGGGATCGAAGCGTTCGTCCTTCCGCCTTTGTCGCTCGCGTTCCTTTTTTGTCTTCCCGGACTCTTGCCGCCAGGAGGTCAGACTTCCCCCGCGCCTACGCCTTATATAGAGGGATCCGCCCAAGATGACTGCGACCACCCCAACGACAAACAGTATAGGCACCAAGGGGAATGCTCTGATATAGACAAGATCTCGCAACACAATTGACAGCGAGTCGTACCCGGACTTCGTCCCTGAGAGTTTCAGATCAAAATCGCCAAGGCGTCCGCGTGTCCAGTCCTCTGTTAGAGTGATGGTATAAGTTCCCGAACCGACCTCTACCACTGAAACCTGAGTTTCATTGAACCACGCTTGCATCTGAACCAATTCGACACCCACTCCTACGCGATTCGTAATCTCTAGTGTAAGGACTACGCTGTCGCCCTCCCATATTATCTCCTGACTGAGTATCACATCTCGTAGGAATAGAGACGGCATAGTGTTCCACAGTACTGCATTCTCCACCGTTGCATTGCGTTGCGTCCCAGTTGGATGTGTCGTTGTTAAGGCGAGTTTCCCCTTGCCAACGACGCCGGCCGCTATCACAGCGTTTGTGCCGTCGGTAGCAAGTACAGTGAGATTCTCCCAGACTGATGAGAGATGACCTTGGTAGTCTACGGTCGCACTAAGCGTATTGGGTGCTGACATTAAGGGGTGGCCAGAGTCGACAATCGTGATTGAAGAACCAGTTCCTGTGGCCTCGTATTCTATTGGCCAAGGCAGCCAGTCCAAGTCACCGGAGACCCCCATTAAGACAAGCGAGCCTCCATTTCGTACATAGCTGTCAAGGGTACCTGAGACTGCCAGTTGAGAGGAGAATGCAGAAACAGTGTCCGGTTCTATGATGACAACACTCCGAAGTGGCAGCAGTCTATCAAAGTATGTTAGGTTTGATGTTTCATAGTAATCAAACTCGACTCCGAGTGTGGTGAATGCTGCTGGGAGATAGTCAGATGATCCTAGGCCGGCCACTCTAGGAACTCCATTCCCGGGATGATGGCCGTCAAAGCTGGCAGCGCCCGGGTCTACTGCAGCAAGTCTGGGTGATGTCGAGGGAGAGTACAGATGGACTTCAGGGTCTCCGAACAACACCTGTTGATTTCCATAGTCGCGGGGATCACGTCCCACCAGAGGATTGGAATAGTCCGGAGCCATCTTGACTAGCCCATCACTGAGGGATGCACCTGTAGAATTGCCATCGCATAGGCCCTCAGCCAACAGAATCGAAAGAAGACCCGCCGGCTGGAAGTAGACCGTCCTAGGAGATGCGATTACTCCGACAGCGCCGTGCTCCATGAGCATACCAGGTAGCCTTGTCCCACCGAGAAGACACGCAGTGAGAATGACGATTGGTGAACCTATGTTGTTTATCGCGGCTTCCAGTTCATCTGTGCTCTTTGTAACATGGTGGGCGACCTCGGCCTCATATGCGACCGGGTTCACGAGTTTGTCGGGATCGCTAGCACTCTCTCTGACAGCGACTGATTCCTCGAAGCCCCAAGTTGCGTCTATGTTTCTGAGCGAGAATAACCCCGGTCCACCAGGTCTGGTTGGAGGATCCATTGGACCGCTCGTGAGAGTTCCGTGAGTACTCATTGACCAAAGCCCGACTTGTGCCGCAACACCGCTGAAGACCTCATTATATCCGACGTGCATATTGACTGAGAAGCCTGCAGCCTCTACCGCTGAAGTGGTGTCCTCAATCTGGTTAATCACGTGGTTATCATAGAAGTTGTCTGGGTATGATTGGCCATCTGTGTAAGCATACATGGTGAGTAGGGTCTCGTCTGCTGCATCTGCAGTTCTAAAGAGGAACCGATGATGAATCGCTCTGTTCACCATGACACTAGCAAGAGCAGAGCCCGCAGCCGGAATCCGGCCTGGTTGAAAGTGACTCTGGAGAGACCTGTCAAAACTGACCTTGATCAGTTCTGGAGGAGATAGGATTACAACTGACTGTTGGTAGCTCGAGTTGTATGCACCACGGATACTCAGGAAGCTCTCAAAATCGTCTACAGACTGCATCATAGAGTTTCTGTTGGGTATTCTCTCATCGTACCAACCGTTCTCATGTCGAGTTATCCATCGACTTGTTATATACACATCAATCTCTGGGCCTATCAAATAGGGGAACCATGTTTCCTCGGCTCTTGTTGTCATGGAATTGTCACTGCCGCATAGTGAGAACACAGGAGCCCCATGAGCAGCCGCAGAGAACGCCGCTGGACCGAAGAGCTCGTCACCTGTTCCCTGTGGAGTTGTGACGACAACATCGTTCTCTTGGGAAACTGCCCTTATCTGCTGAGTCAACACGGAGTAGTTGTCCAGTGAAACAACTGTGGAGAAGGCACCTAGTTCGGTTTCAAGAGAACCTGAGTGAACATTGGCTGGATCTACAAGAAAACTCGTCGCTACACCCAACCTTCGTGAAACCCATTCTGTGAACTCTGGAACAGAGTCTTCTGTGACATACAACAGTGGTGCGTTCAATAGGGATGCAAGAACAGCGCCATTGGCGGCGGATTCTAGATACTGCTGGAGCTCCGTCGGAAGGACTGAGATCTGCCAAGAGAGGTTAACGTTGTTCTCCTCGTCGCTGGCATCCATCCATGCCATAATGACGGTCCATTGACCCGGCATCGGATAAGGAATCTCGACGCTATCCCTGTTAACACCTGTCAGAATGCTACCTGCAGGTGCCCATTGAACTAGTCGCCCGGTCGGATCCACCAAGGCGAGATTAAGATCAGTAGCAATCTTGTCCCATATTATGCTGACATTCAACCAGTTGGCGTTGGATGGCACATTGACGGTTCTCGTGAATCCGGGATGATACTTGATTTCACAATCTAAGGTATTCGAGCCAGGGAGAATCTTCTCAACGGCCATTGTCCAAGTACCATCCATTGTTTTAGGATACCAGAAGTGCAGAGGCACCATTGTGCCAACATACGCTGGATTTCGCTCAAAATAGACCTGAGATTCGACCGAGTAGTCTACAATGTTCCCGTTCGGATCCTTGAGCTCATGAAGATAGAGATCCTGAGTAGCCCAGTCGACCGTTCCCTCAAGCCACATTGCGGTTGAATGCGGAGTGAAGGTGATGTTGGCAGGTCCGGGGACAGTTGTCCTATAGGGCGCTAAGGCAGAGTTCAGAAATGTGAAGGTGTAATTGACAGAAGTGACTACAGGTTCAGGGAGAATATCCCCGGCGAGTGCGAAGACTGCAGTATCTGAAGAATTCCAATCCATGAGAGCCAGTTGAGCTGCAATGTCTGTTGAGTTCGAACCTGATATCATTGGGTACATTGGTACTCCTAGTTCTTTCTCAATGCCCTCTATTGCGGAGTCTGAAATCGGGCCAATGCCAACAAGCTGAGTGGCGCCTCCATCCGGTTCCAGGTACTCGGCCCAGTCTTCTACAAGCCATCTCTCAGAGTCTGAACCTCCCACCTTTATCAATGGCGAAACGTACTGCGCCCCACCATGGAAGAAGACCGAAGTGGGAACGGCTGCCATGTATGCGAAGTCATCCATGTATGATGAGGGGTCATTGTAGAC
>LRSK01000224.1 GCA_001563325.1 Candidatus Thorarchaeota archaeon SMTZ1-83 | reverse complement strand
TCATTGTACCTGATCTCTCCGGGCATGGTCAGTCTGATTCTGGACCAGACAACACGAGCATCGAAGAAGGATTCACGATGGAAGTTGCCGCCCTTGTGAATCACCTAGACCTTGACGATTTCGCGCTTGTTGGACACTCAATGGGAGGCGGCGTGGTTATGGCGTATGCACTTAACGATGACTTGCGCAGACCTGCCGCGATTGTACTGGTAGATACTTCTCCATGTCTGGAGCTGAGCAGATTGGCACGAGGACTGGCTAAGGAAACGATTGAAACCCAGCTGTATCTCTTGAGAGGACGCAAGAGTGCTTCGTTTCAAGAGGCCTATGACATCGTTCGCCGGGAAGAGGATGCGAAACGAAGGAATCCGAGAATCTTGACTCGGGATCTTGCGGCCGCTGACAAGTTTGACGTATCTGAACGAATAGGAGGGATCAACCTACCAACGTTCGTGCTGGTCGGCGAGCACGATGACATCATCTCACCGAATACCTCCAAGCAGTTCGAAGCCGCTCTTCCAAGGGCCGACATTGCTGTGATTAAGGACGCACATCATGCTGCCATGCTTCACAATCCTGAGATGTTCAATGAATTGCTCCGAAAGTTCCTGGGCTGGGTCGAAAGCACTATCGTCTCTTCTTCAACATAGAATGCCGGTCTCTGGGGCGTTATATAACAAATCCTTATTAGTGCCCTAGGCCTCATAACGCGCCGGAGAAACCCTCCCACAAGTCACCACATGGCACTTGGCCAGTTCTGCGTTGAATTCGGAGGAAAGGACATGAGTAGTAGCTATGACTACCTGTTCAAGGTTGTAGTCTTGGGTGAAGGAGCTGTAGGGAAGACTGCGATCGTGACACGGTTCTCACATGGCTTCTTCCGCACAGACTACAAAACCACCATCGGATCGCAGTTCGCGGTCAAGAACATCAATATCCCCGAAGAAGGTGACAATGAGCTCGTTGTGAAACTACAGATTTGGGACGTGGCAGGACAATCCAGGTTCCAGATTCTGCGACCAATGTATTATCGAGGCTCGAATGGCGGCCTTCTTGTATACGACGTCAGCCGTCGCAGAACGTTCATGCTGCTCGAAGAGTGGCTTGAAGAACTCCACAAAGCCATTCAGAAGGATATTCCTCTTGTTTTAGTAGCCAATAAGACTGACCTCCCCGACAGAGTAGTAGAACCATCGGAAGGGAGGGAGTTCGCTGACGCACATGGGATGCCCTACGTTGAGAGCAGTGCCAAGACCGGCGAGGGTATTGTGGACATCTTCGCACACTTGGGCGAAACTCTCGTAGAGCGTCGCCAGAAGGGCGAAAGGTAGTCGGTCACTCCCCTTCCACATCTGACTCGACGTGACCCTGAGAAGCCAATCCGAATCCATATCAGGGTGGATGTACTGCACCTGCGCAAGACGATGACCAAACCTGACGAGTATTACGGAGTGAACACGATTCCTGCAATCACTTGGGCTTTGGAATTGTATTTCAAGAAGGACACAAAGCACAAGAAGCTGGGGGTCGCAGAAGTTGTATTCCCCGCCGGTGACCACAAGGAGATGAGGCGAAAGAAGGGAGAGCATCAGATAACGGTTTGGTTCTCAAAGCGCAGGGTGTACGTACGCTCCAGATGCAACTATGAGAAGGGTTGCTCTGCGAACTCTGATAGGATTGAAGGCGGCGATCGCGAGGCATTAAAGACTCTAAACTGGGATGAGGTCAATTCAAGAGCCTTCTTCAAGACTGTCACCAAGTGGTTGTTGCGGCTCGATCTGGAATTCACGACGCTCATCAGGGCCTTGAACACCGCCTGCGACCGACGTGTAAGACTCCCTCTCAAGACGAAGTATGGGAAAACCTTCAAGCGTTTCAATGACTACAGACAAGTCAACTGGGCTGAGGACGCTACGCCTGACAAAAGGAGCCGATTTTTGGAAGAGGTACTCGTGCGGGTTTCATTCTGGATTCAGTCTGCCGCCGAGGTGGGGGCCCTACTGGATGGGAACACCTGATGAAGCTAGGTCTGCTTGTCAATCCAATCGCTGGAATGGGAGGCCGCGTAGGTCTGAAAGGAACAGACGGCGTGGTAGAGGAGGCCATCAGAAGAGGTGCTGAACCGGTTGCACCAGGTCGTGGTCTTGAGTTTCTGGCGGCTCTAGCGAGAATTGCATCTGCTAATCGACTGACCTTGGACATCGTGACGTGTCCAGGCGAGATGGGGGAGAGAATCACAAGAGAGAGTGGGTTTGCAGCTCAGGTTGCAGACGTTGCCATTGCCAAAGAAACTGAAGCAAAGGACACAAGGGAGTGTGTTGTTGCACTCTACAGGGCTGGGGTCCGACTTCTGGTGTTCGTTGGTGGTGACGGAACAGCAAGGGACATTCTCGATGCAGTGGTCGCTCAAGATCTGGATGAACTGTTGGTGCTTGGCGTACCCTCCGGAGTCAAGATGTATAGCGGAATCTTCGTCGTCAATCCCGGCGACGCGGCAGAAGTCGTTCGACTGGTATCCCAAGGAACTGCGACTTCTGCGGAGTTTGAAGTGATGGATGCGGATGAAGAAGCAATCCGGGAAGACCGGTTCATTATCCAGCTCTACGGGTATCTGAAGGGTCCTGCAGTACCCGCAAGATTCCAAGGTGCCAAGCAGGCGAGTCCTGAAACGACAGATGAGCATGAGGCACAGGAAGCGATTGCGAGATACATGATCGACTCAATGGAGAAGGATGGTACATACATCCTTGGACCTGGTACCACAGTGAAGACCGTTGCCGACCTTCTCGGAGTGAAGAAGACTACTCTAGGCGTCGACTTGTATCAGAAGGGAGAGATGCACAATGACGTCAATGAGGAGTTGATTCTCAGATTAGTTGATGCCTTTGAGAAGGCATGGATCATAGTGTCTCCAATCGGCCATCAGGGAATGTTGTTTGGCAGAGGAAACCAGCAGATCAGTCCCAGTATAATCGAGAGAGTTGGCAAAGACCACATTCTTGTAGTCTGCACTCCCGCGAAACTTCGGGGAATCGAAGGTGGAACTCTCAAGACCGACACTGGTGACCGGACCGTAGACGAAATGCTGAGAGGCTTCATCAGAGTCATCACAGACTACAACGAAATACGGCTGGTCAAGGTAACATGACTGTTTTCTGCTGGAGCACTGCCAGTCGCTATGTATGAGGCACCTGCATTAGAGCGGCTTAGACTACTCCCCGCCATCTGGGAAGAATACACAATCACTCTTTGCGCAGTCTCGGTTCCTCTCCCAATTCTCGCAGGATTTCTGCGGAGGCTCCGGACCAAGCTCCACACTATGGCTATCTCTAAGGACTCTTGTTGCAGCTGAGATTCCATAGAGGCTGGACCTCTTACAGCATCTGATTAGACCGTCTGTCACCATCTCAAGGGCTGTTATTGTGGCTATGTGTGCCGATTTTCTTTCCGGTCCCTTTGTTGGAGTGGAACCGATGTAGAGTGCCACTGCTATTCCTGCACCCACACAAGCACCACAATTGCCCGCGGTGCCGCAGAAGCCTCCTGGTATCTGGGCCCCCCTTCTGATTCCTTCTCGAACAAGATCTGCACTTATTGGTTCTCCGTTAGTCCGGGTCAGACCCCTGTTCTTCATGGCTATCAGCAGTGCGGCAGGAACCAGGCTGTGATGTTCTGGCCCATGGAACTTGAATGAGGGATGTCTAAACGCAGTTTCAACTATGTCTCTTGGACTGTCACTCTTCTCGGATTCAGCCATCTTTGAGAGGAAGTCCAAAGCCTCTGTCGAATGACACGAATCACATACAAAGTGGCCCTGCGGACAGTAGATAGTTGACGTGAACTCAAGCCCGCAATAATCGCAGGAATGTGAACTCGAAGAGTCGTTGTAGACCAGCCTCTCCCCGCAAACCATGCATGCGTAGTCGTGTGGGGACTCCTTCTCAGCCAATGTCTTCGCCTCTGGGGTCGGTTCCTTCTTCTCTCTTGAGCTTTGTGCTGCCGTCGCTCAAAATCACTGAGAAACTTCTTCATATTCCACTTAATTTCTCCTTTGATTTGGGAACATCATGAGATTCGCCATTTTCCGGACTGATTTCGGACATCATGGTGTTGTGTACTGGACTAGGAAAGATGTTTCGAAGGCTATCCACATCTTCCTCTCCAATAATGAGTCACAGCTCAGAACCAGAATCCGGTCCAAAGCTCCAGATGCGACTGAGTCTAAGGGAGATGAGGTCTCTGAACTGATTCATTGCATTCAACGCTTCTTTCAGGGTTCTCAAGAACTCATATCGATGGACTTGGTCGACACGACCGTCTGCACAGATTTCCAGCTGAAAGTCCTACTAGCGGAACGGTTGATACCATATGGAAGGGCAGCATCCTATACTTGGCTTGCAAATCGTGCAGGTACACGAGGAGTGCGTGCAGCGGGAAACGCCCTTGCCAAAAACCCCTTTCCAATTGTCGTTCCATGCCCTCGAGCCGTGAGATCCGATTGGACAATTGGCAAGTATCAAGGGGTTCTGAAATGAAGCGTCGCATTCTCGCGCTCGAGGGTGTGGGCTTTGATGCCCGTGGACGTGTCCTGCGTGACGTCTTCATAGGTTGACATTCTACTGCATGCGCCACACCTAAATATCTGAAGCCCTCAAGAAGCATCATGGCTCGCATTGTAGTTATTGGCGGATGTGGAACGGTTGGAGCTATAGCTGTGAAGACACTCGCATCCTTTGATGATTTTGATGAGATTGTTGTGGCGGATATTGACTATGAGGGTGCACGAACCTGCGCACAGGAGGTCGGAGAGGAGAAATGCTCCGCAATAATGGTGGACGCCAGCAATCCTGACAACATCAAGGAAGTTGTGAAGGGAGCTGATGTGGTACTGAATGTGTGCGGACCGTTCTACAAGCTGGGGCCGATCGTACTCAAGGCTGTAATAGAGGCGGGAATCAACTATGTAGATGTCTGCGATGACTATGATGCCACCAAGATTCTATTGGATATGGATGGCGCAGCTAAGAAGGCTGGTATAACTGCTCTTACAGGAATGGGCGGTTCACCAGGAATAGCGAATCTACTCGCCAAGTTTTGCGCTGATGTCATGCTTGACGAAGTCGACTCTATCGACATTCTCCACGTTCACGGTGGTGACGTAAGGGAGGGAGCCGCCGTTATTGCCCATCGAATCCACAGTATGTTGGCCGATATTCCGATGTATCTGGACGGTGAGTTCACCACAGTCAAGTATTTCGAAGAAAGCGGGATTGCGCTTGAGGAGGATATCGAGTACCCGCTGATTGGGACTTATCGAAGCTACTGCTATCCACATCCCGAAACAATAACACTTCCCAACTACATCAAATGTAAGCGAGTCACTAACCTTGGCTGTGTTATTCCTCCCGAGTACTATGATCTGATTCGCAACATTGTTCGTCTAGGAGTTGTGGATGAAGAACCAATTGACGTGAGGGGCCAGCAGGTGATTCCGCTCAATTTCGCCATCTCCTACATTCTCAGCCAGAGGAATCGAATACTTGAGGAAACCAGTTTTGGAGAGCAAAGAGGCTGCCTGAAGATCAGAATTCGGGGATTGCTTGATGGGAAGCCCCATGAATACGATTTCTCACTTGCATCCGTAGGGCAAGCCATGGGCGACTCTACTGGAATCCCGGCTGCAATCGGCGCGATACTAATGCAGCGTGGCAGGATAACGGAGAAGGGCGTACTACCTCCCGAGGGGTGTGTTGTGCCCATGGATGTCCTTCTTATGATGAAGGACGTTCTCGGACTGAAGGAAGTAACTGGCAAAGGGTCGCCTCTAATCATCGAGTCCATCAACCATGAGGGCAAGGTTGAAACAATCGACATATAGAGTGCATCACACCGTCATCGGAATTGCATATATGACGGTTTGTCTAGTTGTATAGAGGATTCCGATGACGGTCGAGAGTGGAGAGAGAGAATACTTCCTTGCGGTCGATCATGGCACATCCGCTATGAAGGTAGCGCTGACCGACAAGTGTGGCGAGATACTGGCTTTCGAGTTTGAGAAGACCCCATTCTACCTGAAACCAGGGGGAGGTGCAGAGCAGAATCCCGATGAGTGGTGGACGGCATTTGTGAACTGTTCGAAGCGTCTTCTCGACGGTGGAACCGTACCTGCAAAGAACATCGCAGGAATCTGCGTTTCGAGCCAGTGGTCTGGTACTGTCGCTGTTGACGCAGATGGCAATCACCTTTCAAACGCTATAATTTGGATGGATACACGTGGCGAACCCTACGTAAGGAAGGCTCTCCAAGGAATCATCAATATACAGGGATATGGAGTCATGAATGTTCTCAGATGGCTTCGCAAGACTGGAGGTATTCCGACCGGGAGTGGCAAGGACCCAATAGCTCACATACTGTTTCTGAAGCATGAGCACCCCGGTGTATATGAGAAAGCGCATATGTTCCTGGAGCCGACAGACTATCTCAACCTGAAACTTACTGGGAAGTTCGCGGCCTCCTATGCTAGTATTATGTTGTACTGGTGCACAAAGACCACAGACATCTGGAATATAGACTACGACGACAGCCTGATTCGAAAGATAGGTATTGATAGAAGTAAATTGCCACCTCTTAAGCACTCTACTGACATCCTAGGTGATGTTACCAGTGAAATAGCAAGCGAGATTGGCCTCAGTCCAGATACCAAAGTTGTGGTGGGTGCACCCGATCTACACTCTGCTCTCATAGGCTCTGGTGCCGTGAGAGACTATGAGGGCCATGTCTACATAGGTACAAGCAGCTGGGTGATTTGCCATGTACCGTTCAAGAAGACGGACATCTCGCATAATATGGCCTCTCTACCGTCTGCGATACCCGGCCGATACTTTGTGGCCAACGAACAAGAATCTGCTGGAGCGTGCCTTACATTCCTGCGTGACAACATCTTGTATGAGAATGATCCGGAGAAGTATGGCAAGGAGGAAGTCTACCAAGAGTTTGACAGGATTGTCGAGCAAGCACCAGCAGGGAGCAACAAAATGATCTTCACTCCATGGTTATATGGAGAACGGACTCCCGTGGAGAACCACACCATCCGTGGAGGGCTACATAACATCTCACTTCTAGTGAAGCAAGAGGACCTTGTCCGTGCAGTCTTTGAAGGTGTTGCCTACAACAGCAGATGGCTAATGGAGCTCGTTGAGAAGTTCATCAATAGAAGGATGGACCCCATCAACATGATTGGCGGTGGGGCCCAGTCCGACATCTGGTGTCAAATCTATGCAGACGTTCTGAATAGAACGGTTCGCCAAGTGAAGGATCCCATTTATGCAAATGCACGTGGAGCTGCTCTAATAGGGGCTGTAGGCTTGGGTCTCTGTACCTTCGATGAGATTCCCAACTTGGTGCAAATCTCGAAGGTATTTCATCCCAGTCCCGATAACAGGGAGCTATATGATGAACTTTTCAGTGAGTTCTTGAATATCTACAAGAACAATGAGAAGATGTACTCGCGACTCAACAAGTAGGTGGCAATCAGATGGCGGAGCACCGCATCGGTTTTGAAGTCGTAGAGCGAGAGGTGAGAAAGAAGTCGTTCGGCATATTATCGGTCGTCGATTCAAAGGGTCGTCCGCACTCCACAGGAATCCTCTATGGCGTTTCACCTCCTCAGTCCAAGCTGGCGTTCTATATCATATCGGGTAGCAGATACACAAAGGTGCGACACATCAAGAGGAATCCCAATGTATCGCTTGTTGTCACATTCCCTCACTATTACATTCGCCTCGCACCTGCGAGCTATGCGATGTTTCGCGGCGCTGCCGATTTTGCTTCAATAGATGATGAAGAGGTTCAATGGGCATTCAGGCAGAAGAGAATCCTCAGGATGAATATTGACACTGTTCTTGAAGAATACGAAATCGTTGTAATCAGAATACTGCCCGAACCGACTGTCTTCTGCTATGGTATCGGAATGGGACTGAACGAATTGCGCAAGTCCCATGAAATCGGAAGTTACAAGGTCAGGATCCCAGATCACAGACTGTAGGATTGGAGTGTTTCATGAATAGAACCTCTTGAGAACGCGTAGCGCTCTCAGAGTGATCCATTTCGAATCTTTCCCTTTCTCCTCGATGTCACAGAGCATCTTGCCATTGAAAGTGTTCTTGAGAAGCCACCTGCCGCCACTATCACGGTTCGATACTACGAGGTCTACGGATTCCTGCATTCTCTTGTCTTTCACGCCTAGCTCAGTCAAGATGTCGAGCACCTCAAGCACATCGGACTGATAGAAGACTGGGAACCCGAATCTCTTCCAACCGGCCTTCTCCTTGCGATTTCCATCAGGATTCTTCAGATACTTGTATATCTGGTTATCCAGAATGACCTCCACGTAGCGGTTAATGATGTTCTGAACTTCACTCGAGAGCTTCCTTCTCGGGATTCTAGAGAAACCCTTGAGTACCTTCACAGCCCCCATGTAGCAGTTCACCGGGAATACCTTTGATGCATCAATGGGAAATGCTCTACAAGGCCATCCGTGATTCTCAGCATCGTAGTAGTCTACTTGGAAGTCAATAAGCGCCTTGACCCGGGGGTCATCCACGTAGCCAAAGTGTACCATGTAGAACAGTATGTTGCCGTCAATACAACAACCATCCTTGACAACACTCGCGCGTCCTTTCTCTGTCCTTGGAAGATTTATGAGAAAGTGTCCTGATTCACGCTGAAAGAGGAAGACGTGCTCCAACGCCTTCTCTATTTCGGGAGTCCTCTTTGCTCCCAACTCTGCTAGAATGAGTAGATTGTGTGTCGTTGCCGTGTACTTCGGATTGTACATGTCTTCGTGCTTTCCCCAGAAGCCCTCCGAATCCTGTGCATCTAGGAATCTCTTCACACAGTCACTTTTCATCACAGCGTTCTGTGCCTGCTTGACCTTCTTGTCCTCAGAGCTCTTGTCGAGGATCTGCTGCAGAGCCCAGAACCGTATACTCGGGTTGCTAGGTTCTAGAAGCCACTCAATGACATCATCTTGGAGAAGCGAGGCAGGGTCCATAGTACGTGTTGGGATGCAGACTGATTAAAGTCTTCCAGATTCATCAGTGGTTTCAACCTGTGTTCTTTCAGGGACTGATTCTCTGGTTTCTATCTCCTGGGGTCTTCAACCTCTCTGCATCATCACTTAGGGCCGTGCTAGAGGTCGAAGCCCGTCTTTCCAGTACCCCACGAATCGAGGGCCCGCTGCAGTTCCTCATGCTCTTTGGCTGCCTTCTTGATTGAAATCCCACTCATCTTGGCATCTATGGCCTGTCTGAACGCCTTTGCACCAGCTGTTGGTCCATCCGGGTGAGCGTGGATACCGGCTCCTGTGCCTATCACAATGTCCGGACCCAGATCCTCTATCACCTCGTCCACATGTCCTGGACTTATCCCCCCGCTAGGCATCGGTGCAGTCTGTTCAATATGATGAAGTGGCATTATCATGTCGTGAGCCATCAGCAAGAACCTCTCCTTGAGCATCGGAGCCTTACCATAAGGTGCTGGGAACACTGTAATATCGGACCCGCAAATGCGTGGGAGCTTTCCGATAACGATGTTAGTTCCTATGCCAATGTTTGGAGCATAGGAAATGGCTCCTGTGACATCCATGTGGGCTAGAACTGGAACGCCGAGTGATGGATCTTCACAAACGTGTCGGAAAGCAGAGTATCCCACCGCCAGGAAGTTGATCATGAGTCCATTTGCCCCCAGTTCTATGGCCCTGTCTGCATTCTCGAACAATTTGGGAACGCTGTCCGTTATATTGATAGTGAGCAGGGTCTTCTCTCCCTTCTCAGCATCGGCTTTGTCAATCGCTTCCATGAACAATGGTATTCTTTCTTCGAGCGTATTGAAACTTGGATCGGCCAGAAGTTCGTCATCCTTGATGATGTCTGCTCCCCCAACTGCGGCCTTGTAGCATAGGTCTGCGCCCATCTTGGCGGAGGTATACACACACGGCTTGATCATGTTGTTCACAAAAGGTCTCTCCTTCACCCCAAGCAGTTTTCTCAGACCCTTGATACCATACTTCGGTCCCTTGAATCCCTTGAGCCAACTCTTTGGGAACCTCATGTCAAGGCATTTGATAGGTCCCAGTGAGATGTTGCCAATCACTGTAGAAAGCAGCATGGGAATCTGTTGTCCGAAGTTCTCCCACGGGAAAGCAATCTGGATTATGTAGTGCCTTCTCTCAAGATCGCTGGGAAGACTGAACTCGTATTGAGGAGTCTCATAGACTCCAACAACCTTAGCAACATGCCTCTTTCTTACCGCCGCAGTTTCTCCAGGTACCAGTGTCCATGTTCCTGTACTCTGCTCAACAGCAGCACCCATGGCAAGCTCCTTGGCATCCAGAAAGGGGGGCAGTCTAGCATAGTAGGTACAGATTACATGTTTCTCAACATCAATGGCGTCTGGTAGTGCGTCAGGTAGGGCTTCTAGGGGGAGTTTCTTCATCTTCATCAACTGTCGAAATTGATGGAAATCCCGTCTTATGTCCTTTTGGACCTCAAGTAGAATCTCATAGCCGGATGAGGATTCTTGAGCCGGCAAGCATCTAGAGTTTGGTTTATCAATGACCATAGGTCTGTCCAGACCAATGAGTTTCTCGGTGTAGACTATGATTGAGATTACTAAGATCGCCAAGAAGGTTGGAATCCCGGAGAAGTATCTGGAGCAATACGGTAAGTACATGGCAAAGATCAATCTGGACATCCGCAAGGAGCTTGGTGAGCGGAAGGGCAGGCTGGTGCTTGTCACTGCAACAAATCCCACTCCGGCAGGAGAGGGAAAGACAACCAACTCAATTGGACTCTCAATGGCCCTCAATGCTATAGGACACAAGACAGTAGTCACACTCAGAGAACCTTCTCTAGGTCCAGTGTTCGGAGTCAAAGGAGGTGCCGCTGGTGGAGGTAAGTCGAAAGTTCTACCCTTTGAGCAGATCAACCTAATGTTCACCTCCGACTTTCCTGCGGTGTCCGCGGCGCACAATCTACTTTCAGCGATGATTGACAATTACATCCATCACGAAAAGGTGCCCGAGATTGATGTGAGGAGGGTCTACTGGCCGCGGAGTGTGGACATGAATGACCGGGCATTGAGAAAGGTGATAGTGGGTCTTGGCGGTCGTTTTGATGGATTTCCCCGTGAGGACAGTTTTGTCATCACAGCTGCTTCAGAGGTCATGGCTATCGTTGGCCTAGCAAGGGGCTATTTGGACCTAAAAAAGCGACTTGGCAACATCCTTATCGCCAGAACTTCCGCTCTCAAGGAGATGTACGCAAGGGACCTCAAGGCCGAGGGCGCCATGGCAGTCCTACTACGAGATGCTCTCAAGCCAAACCTTGTGCAGACAATCGAGGGAACGCCTGCCATAATACACACCGGCCCGTTCGCGAACATTGCTCATGGCACCAGCTCAGTGATTGCCACAGACATAGCATTGAGACTGTTCGACTACGTTGTTATCGAGGCAGGATTCGGTGCGGACCTTGGCGCTGAGAAGTTCTTCAACATAGTGACTCGTGCAGGCGACTTCGGAGTTGATGCAGTTGTCGTTGTCACCACCATTCGTGCCTTGAAACATCATGGCTACGATGACTTGGAAAGTGGGTTTCCGAATCTCGAAGCACATATGGAGAACCTTAGCAAGTTTGGCGTTCCTGCCGTTGTGGCTCTCAACAGATTCCCGGATGACACCGAGGACGAGATTGATCTCCTTAGAGCGTTCTGCGGCAAAAAAGGTTGGAGGATGGAGGTTTCTGAAGTCTTTGCAAAGGGAAGTGAGGGCGGCAAGACTCTTGCTCAGTCGGTCAAAGAAACTATAGAAACCGAGCCCAATATTGGCATACAATACACCTATGACCTCGAAGACAGCCTCAAGACGAAGATCTCTAAGGTTGCCACTCAAATATACGGATCTACAGGTGTCGAATACCTTGCTGGGGCGCGAGGCAGGATTCGTTCGCTTGAGAAGAGAGGCTACGGCAATCTTCCTGTATGTATCGCCAAGACACAATTCAGCTTGTCAGACAACAAAGGTCTAAGAGGGCGACCAACTGGGGACGTGGCAGAAGTTGTGGGTGCAGATGTCAGTGCGGGGGCTGGCTTCGTTGTCATATACATGGGCGATATAACGCTAATGCCCGGTCTCCCCGAAGAGCCTGCAGCGCTCGGAATGGATGTTGACGAGGGTGGACAGATAACCGGAGTCTTTTGAGGAGATGATTGGTGGTGGCTGAAGAAAGTGCGAAACCTATCTGTGAGAATCACGTAATCAAGGGTACACGTCTATCCAAGCGTCTGAGACGAGAGATTGGCGCAGAAGTGCGCCGACTCACTGAGAAACACGGTTTCGCTCCGAAACTGGTCACAGTCATTGTTGGGGAGGACCTTGGTTCTCAAATGTACGTGCGTATGAAGCACAAGGCATCAAACAAAGTAGGCATTCTATCGGACCACCACGACTTGCCTGAAAACACTACCGAAGAACAGCTAATCCTGCTCATCA
>LRSK01000223.1 GCA_001563325.1 Candidatus Thorarchaeota archaeon SMTZ1-83 | reverse complement strand
AGGTGCGCAGTTGGTTATCCAAGGTGCGGTCAACCTCAGTTTCGTTTGGGGAATAAGTGAGGGTGTGATAGGACTCACAGTGGTTGCCGTAGGCACATCTTTGCCGGAAATCATGGTATCTGTGAATAGTGCAAGACGAGGATTTGGTAGACTTCTAATTGGGAACGTGATTGGAAGCAACATTGTCAACGTTACACTTGGCTTGGGTCTTGCAGTACTAGTTGTTCCCGCAGCAATGGATCTGTCCGCAGTGGCATTGCTAGTGGGGCTGTCGCTAATCATCTCAATCCTATTCTACTACATCATCAAGAGAGACTGGCGTGTAACAAGAAGAGAAGGGGTCCTACTTCTGTTCTGCTATGTGCTCTCACAGATAGCATTCGTAAGCATTCTGCAGCTTGGTCTTCTCTAGCTTGTTGGTTCGCTTTTCAACTCTGAGATCAAATCAACTATCTGGTCGGCATCCGGAACTGGACCATCCTCATCATGGATCCACTTGTATGCGACTCTCCCCTTTGTGTCTATTACAAACAGACCTGCACGAGTCACCATTGTCAATCCTGCAATTCGTTCTGTTAGCGTGCCATATGCATTTGATACTTGGCGGTCAAAGTCACTAAGCAGAATGTAGGGGATATTCTCTTCCTCAGCGAATGTGCAAAGGGCTTCCACGGGCTCAGTAGACACACCGACAATGGCGACTTCCACCATACTGAGTGATTCATGGAGAGCTTCGAAGACCTTGGAGAAGATACGCGAGAAGAAAGTGAACGTGTCGGTTAGGAAAAACAAGACAATGGGACTATCTGCCAGCGAAAGCAGTCGCACTATTTCCCCTTGAGTGGAAGGTAGCGCGAAGTCAGGTGCTGGATCTCCCACATCTGGAGGTTTGGAGTCGGACGAAGTCATGGTTCAGATGCCTAGTTGTATTCCAGAACCATATTTGTCTATCGAAGAATCCACAAAAGGGGAGCCACGAAATGAATCGTGCTCTGTGATGTGGGACGAGGAGGCGACCAATTTCCTATGAGGCTTTGAATGAGTGAAACTGCACTTGACTACTGAGGAAGGCAACCAGTGGGTGTGCGTGCCTACGCAAAGGCCAAGTGGGCAGAAACCTCTTATCGTGGGACTTGCTCCCATTCGGGATATGTCTTCAAGTCTTTATCCAGGATGGCTAAGAGGCCTCGATGTGATTGTAGGCCTAGCAATGCTCGTTGTTAGCATGTGGATTGTCATTGATGTGAGCCTAGCAGAACGTACCATTGTCCTTGCCATCTCCATTGCCCTCTTGGTGGTTGGACTAGTCAGATTCGCAAAGAGCCTTCTCATGACTCGACTTGACACAAGAGCCAGAATCACAAAGGGCATTGTTGGCATACTCGTGATTCTCTTGTCAATGGCGGCAGTGTTGCTTCCTGACCTCACTGTGCTCTTCTTGGTGACCATGATGACATTCGCGATCATGCTCATGGGACTGTCCAGAATCATAGTTGGGTACGTCGAGTCCGAGCTTGCAAGATGGGCACGAGCACTCTACATTTCAGGAGGAATCGTGATATTCAGCTTCGGCTTTCTTGCGGCACTCTTCCCGGGTGTGGGGTTCTATACACTTATTCTACTGCTCTCTGCGGCAATGATCACAGTGGGAATCATAAGGATCGTTAGCGGCGTCACAGGAGAGCTAAGATAACAGCTCGACAGACACATACGGTGAACAAGGTAATGGGGTTCTGGACATATGGGGAAGGATGAGAGCAGGAAATTGCCAATTAGGGACACTTATACTGTCAAGACCCTACTGGGCGATCTGAAAAGGATTAGACTAACTCCTGGTGCTCTCTACACAGTCGGTTCAGAAGTAGTCTATTTCGAATGGAAACAAGCTGCTGAAGATCTTGGCGAAGAGGACCAAGTTACCATGTATCTTTCAGAACTCTTGGAGTTCATGCAAAGTAGCTATGAGAAACGATTGGTTCACGGAGATATACATCGAAAGAGAGACACACCCGCCGCAACAATCAACAGCTTCCTCAAGGATACACCAGTAGAGTTCCAGTCATATGTTCTACAACGATCTGGTGAGTTCATCAGTGGCGTCCTCCGTGCCGCTCGTGCGCAGAGTGAAAGGGAGATTCAGCGGTACTCGAGGACAGAAACCGGCTTGAAAAGAGATCTGGAGAAAAGTCCCAAGGACCCCGAACTTTGGAACCAGCTGAGACTCGCATTGTGGATTCTCGAGAAATACGATGAGGCGAGTGAGGCCTTCAAGAAAGCCAAGAAGCTCGGATGGGACAAGAAGAGAACAAAGACAATAGGAACATGATGTCCGATCTTCGATGTCCGTATCGCCCTGCTGTTGATTTAGGGGTTCCTAGAGAATACTGATAAGTTGGTCTGGATTAACTAGAAAGCGAGCTTGCGCAATCAAGCGGCACCTGCAACTAGGAGGAGTTGAGATGGCTTCCAAGACACTGATTGAAATGTTGAACAAAGCAATATCACTTGAGCTTCAGGTGAGTATCCAGTATATGTGGCAGCATGTCAGAATCTACGGATTTGATCATCTGGCAATTGCGGAAGAGCTGAAGAGAATTGCCATTGAAGAGATGAAGCACGCGGAAAGTATCGCTGAAAGAGTAGACTATCTGGGTGGAGTACCCACCACTAAACCAGCCAAAATAACGGTGGGTGATACTCCTGAAGATATGATTACAAACGACATGCTAGCAGAAGAAGAAGGAATCGATTTCTACAAGACCATCATCGAACGAGCTATAGAAGAGAAGGACTATGTTACTCGGGAGCTGTTCGAGGATATACTCACCGATGAGGAGGATCACCATAACGTGTTCAGGACCCTGCTCGAGAAATGACGTGGTTCATGAGCAGATTCCACAAGCAGCTGTCAATGGCACAGGCAGAGAACCCAAGCACTGCAGGCCAGTCTTCTGCACCTTAGACAAGGAAGTCCCAGAAGAATCACATGAACCAAATGCGCCAAGAATCGCAACCCACTTCGGATGAGCGTCCACCATTTCCTTCATAAAGCGAGATATGCAGGGGAAGTTTCACATACATCGGAGACAAGGAACATCTTGATGCGAATGCGTGAAACTGAACTGACGGCCGAGGAAGTAGACAAGGCCCTCAGCAAGATGGTGAAGCAGGGTACGGCAGTTCAGGTAAGGACAACGCTTACAGAGAGCGTATTCCTCGTCGCATTTGCCATTCTCTTAGGCGCCTCTAATACGGTAATAGGCATCCTTGCAGCGATTCCATCAATAACACAGTTCTTACAACTACCTGCCGTTCTTCTTGTTGAGAAATACAAGAATCGGCGAAGGCTGAACTTCTTGACTCAGCTCGGCAACAGAATCGGAGTCTTGTTTATGGCCCTCATACCCTTCGTCTCAACTTCTGAAGTTGGCGTTCTACTCTTGTTGGGGGCAATAGCTATTCAGACCATCTTCACAGCTCTTGGTTCCCCAAGTTGGAACTCTTGGTTGAGGGACCTTGTACCACCTAACAAGCTTGGCGATTTCTTTGCAACAAGAATGGCAACAATGGGCGTTGTAGGAATTGTCGTATCTGTTCTTGGAGGTATCTTCATCGGTGAATGGGGACGAGTTGCTTCAGAGAACGTTCTCACAGGATATTCGATTCTCTTCTTCTTCGCATTCCTTGCAGGAATGATTGCGATTTACTATACCTTGACTACTCCGGAACCACCCATGCTTACAGTCCATGAGAAGATGACCTATTCAGAACTCATGGCCAAACCCTTTCAGAATGAAAACTTCAGGAATCTGATGTGGTTCTCTGCAATCTGGGGCTTCAGCACGGGACTAGCTGCTCCGTTCTTCACTGTCTACCTTCTAATCAGGCTGGGACTTCAGATTCCACTGGCAGCAGCTCTGGCAGCGTTAACTCAGCTTACAAGCGTAGTCTTCTTCAGATTCTGGGGAAGTCTCTCCGATCGCTTCAGCAACAAGTCCACTCTACAAGTTACAGTGCCTATCTTCATGCTTGGGACGCTTCTTTGGACGTTCTCATCAATAGCTGAGGATTACAATCTAATCATACCTCTATTGGTTCTAATTCATGTATTGACAGGATTCTCCGCTGCAGGGGTCAATCTTGGTACCAACAATATCGGATTGAAACTCTGTCCAAGGGGCCAGTCATCAGTCTATCTTGCGGCGAAGGGGGTTGTTGCTGCAATTACTGGCTCAATAGCACCAATCTTGGCGGGTAGTCTTGCGGACCTCTTTGACCTACATCAGCTATCGCTATCCATCACATGGGTTGGTCCACACGGTGTTATAGTGGTAGATGCATTTCGTCTGATGGGACTTGACTTTATTTTCATAGTTTCAATTCTGCTTGGACTGCTAGCGCTGCATAGACTTGCGTATGTCAAAGAAGAGGGCGAGGTGGATGAGAAGATAGTCATAGAGGCAATAGTGGCTGAAACAAGGAGGAATGTGAAGACCATCTCTACAGTTGATGGACTTCGTCATACTTTCGAAGCACCGGTTAAATTGACCCGAAAGGCTGTCAGAAAAATGAAGAAGACCAAGAGAGGAAGAACACCCTCTGACGGTTCTGGAACACCACCACAAGATGATGAGTTGGGTGAAACCAGAGAGATGTAGTGCGCGAAGGTAGACTCTGGCAGATGACCTTGCACCATCTGAGTTTGCTTTGTTGAAGGACTTTTCATATAGTCTGGGCAGATTTCAGATGCAAGATAACCGGCCCTCATTTCGAAACGGAGTGGGCGTAGCGAAAGAATGTATTAGTTGCAGTATCGTGAATCCCAATTGGAAGTTGATTCGGTTCCTATACATTCATTCCCATGACAACTAGGCACAAGATAACCATTAGCAATATGGAGGATGACATGAGCAATACATACCAGTATAGCAATTGATCTCCAGTTTTCATTTCAATCGCATCTTTGCGTCACCGTGGAATCATATCCGAAGCAACAGTCGAGATAGAGCCATTCGAATCGGCTAGGCTTGATCTGAAACTCTATCGTCGTGTCAGAAGCTGGGATACGAACGTCCCTCGCTCCAGCGGTCATTCCATTCATTTGGCCCAAGGCTCGGTTTCCGTGCTGGAGATCTGATGCAATCATCACATGGGCTCGTCTTCCAATAGTAGAACTTGCTCAATATGTAGATACAATTGGCACAGAGTCTCTCTCCCATTCCTCTCCCCTCAAGTCAATCATGTTGCATATGTTCGTCACCAACTGTAGTCTGTACTGATTGTATCAGGGTATTCAATGGGCAAGATGGGCCATTCTGATGCCATGTTCTCAGTTCCGATTGGTTGCTTGGCTGGTGGTATCCAAGTGTGGGGGTACATCCAGATTTCAACAATGCTCTTCGCGAACCCTGCTGACTCTGGAACACGGCCACGCAGGGTATTCCTGTGCGTTGAGAGGTGGATTCTATAACTGGCTGTTGCACCATTCTTCAGTGTAACTCCACCCTTATAGCTCCCGGATTTGAGACCGTAGAACTCCTTAACATACTTGGGTACATAGAATATGTGGTAGTGACCCGCACCTTTTGTTAGTCTTGTCAGGAATCTCAAAGGCATTCTGAACTTCACCTCATTCTCAGCCATGAAATGGAATACGCTAAGAACCAATGTATACATACGTAAACAAAATGTATATAAATATGTCTATCATTGTAAGCGTAGAGCTATTTGCAGAAGAAGGATGTTGACTTCATGACTGATGATATGATGATACGAGTCCCTCGCGAACTCAAGAACCGCTTCGAGGATCTCGAGAGGAAAGAATCATGGAAAGGATTCGCGTCCTTTGTGAGAGAGGCAATACGTTTCCATCTGGATCGGCATGAGAGGGTCGAGAGAAACAACAGGAGTTAGTCTTCTTCCAAGGAGATTGCAAGAGAAGATTGGCCTGCAATGATCTGGTTCACTACTCACAGGTGATTCATTTGCTCCCTGTGCATATACATGCCGGCTTTTGTAGAACACATCAGGGGGCATCAGCTCTTCAAGCAGGCTTCATTCTGATTGTTTCAGTCCTTGGCGAGAATCACGTGTCGGGACTCGGATACTACAGATGTTAACGGGTGAATTGCGCCTTCATCAATTGAGTGCCAAACTGGATACCACTCATGCGGATTACTATGATTCAATGATTAGGAGTCATCTCATTCTCTCGACCATCAACTGGATGGGAGTCCTGACATCGGGGACGGTGTGTTCGTAGACTAATCTGCCCCTTGTTAAACAACATTCTCTGTAGAAAGGAAAGATGCTTTGGCCCTGGAGTCCAATCTACACCGGATACTTCGATTTTGTCACCTTGATGCGATTTCCAATAGTGAGTTGCCACCGCAGCCAATCGTTCAACGGAGAGGTAATGATGTAAACAAGTTTATAACCAAATGGTGACAAGATGTATACGAATGTATACCCACTGTATAATAAGGTGACCAATATGCTGAAGGACAATCTGCGCCAGGCTGGTCTGAATCAAGAGGTAAAGCACCATGAAAGATATGGAAGCATAAGTTGGGTCGAGATTGAATCCGATTGGGCGTATTGGATAGATCCGGAGTCATTCAGCCTCAAACGTGTGAAGAAACGTGCTCCCGTAGGTGCAATCATTATTGTGAAGACTAGGAAGAAACTTGATGATGAGAGAACGTATGTCGATTCCTCATTTGGTGTGGTTGCTGAAACAGGAATGGCAGAACTTACGAAGAGGGAAGCGAGCGAAGTTCTTGCCAAGCAAGTCTTTGAATACATGCGAGGGTCGAAACATTGGCCGCCTTTCATGTCACTTAAGAGAATTCAGCAGTCTGGAGATGTGGAGGTCAGATTTGAGCCCAATGAATACGACTCCTTCGTTCTCTTGATGACCCGCAAGATAGTTGGTGCTGATCCAATTGAATTCCTGAACAGACTCAAGAAGCATGAGGCGCCTCAGGATCCATCATGGAGAGTTGAAACTGCCAAATCGGGGAGATCTAGATGTCGCTGGTGTCGAGATTTCATACTGGAGGGCAGATTCCGCATTGGAGAGCCGTATTTCTATGAGGGGAGCCTTTCCTATAGATGGTATCATCCGAGATGTGCAACATCAAGGATGGATGTGAATGAGCTTGAGAATCTAGACGGATATAGCGAGCTCAGCCCGGATGAAAAACAACGTTTGAAGCGTCTATTCACACAGTAAGAACTTGGAGCGTGAGTGTCAATGAATGATGATGAGAAAAGGGATATTGTGGAGCACAGGGACCTTACTAACCTGTTTGGTATATCGGACTTGGAGAGAGCATTCAAGTCGATGATAAAGTATCCATGGGAGTGGGCGAGAAGATTCGAAGAAGGTTTTCGAACTCCACTCTCTGAAATCCATGTCGATGAAAAAACCGGCGACATGACAGTGACCCTAGAAATGCCGGGAGTCGACAAGAAGGATATTGAGATTACTCTCACCAAGTCAGTATTGACTATTGTAGCTGAAGGCGCGAACAGAAAGTACAAGAGAAGTTTCTCATTCTCAAGTGAGTTCGATCCCACTAGGACTAAGGCAAGTTTCAACAACGGAGTCTTGGAAATCACACTCAAGACCATCGAAAAGAAGGAGGAAAGAGGGTACCGGGTGGGGATCGACTAGCTACTCATCTTGACCTGGGCTCGGTTTCTTCTTGGGAGAGACCACGGCCCACTGTGGGAGGTCATGGAACGCTCGAGATGCTAGCCGCAGCCCCGAGTTCGATCAGGATTGGACTTCGGAGATGGAAACGAACAAGCTAGAAGGAGACTATCGGTTTGGGTCACAGAATAAGAGGTTGCGTAAAGCATGAAGGCTCTGGAAAAGGGGTCTCAGGCCTTCAAGTGAGAGCGTTTCCGGTTGGTTGGATTGACAGGGAAGACTGTCTGGGCAATGATACAACCGGCAGGAATGGTGAGTTCAGCATCATCTTGGACGACAATGCTCTCAGAAACCACCACCACATCGACTCAGAGATAGGACATGAGATTGCTATTAGAGTGACCAAACCCAGTGGGTGGCTTGTGAATGAAATCAGAAGATTCCTTGAAACAGGCCAAGATTGGGAGCTCGAGATATTCACCTCCCCAAGTGATCTGGGCGGTGAACATGTTATCTCAGGTACGGTATATGATGCTCGTTCTGGAAACCCGCTCTGCAATATGACAATCGAGGTATGGGATGAGGACTTTGTCATGGATGATTTCCTGGGCTCAGCCAAGACAGACAGGTCTGGTCATTACCGAGTCAGCTTTGTGAGGGATGAGTTTTGTGGGGTCCTCGACATCAACCCAGATGTGTATATCATAGTCAAGAATCAGAATGGTACGGTCCTGCACAGGTCTTCTACACGCAAGGAAACCGCTCGCATCACCATCATTGATGCGCAGGTAGGGGGAATCGAGCTGGCGGGGATGGTTTCAGATGGATTCTATCGGTGGAGGACACTCTACAGTCAAGAAGGAACGCATGTTTCTGTACGCATACGATTGGTTCCCGACGACGACATCACGAATGACGAGCTGGTGTTGCTTAGGGAGAAATGGAAGAAGGGTGTAGAGGAGATCTGGTCAGGCCGCTTTGTGTGTTGCTCTGAATCCGACGCCAGTGCTCCTTCTGATTGCAGTAGACCCACGCGCCTAACATTCGAGGTTTGCTGGGTCGATAAGAATCCGCACTACACACTGCGAGTAAGGAAAGGCCCGGCTGTTTCAAACATGCTTCTGTGGGACACTGAAGACTCTGAAGCAGTAGTTGCACATCATTTCGGTCATATGCTGGGTTTGGTGGACGAGTACTACGACCCCTGCTGTCCGTCGCGGGTATTAGTTTCGACAGGGACAATAATGGATGACGGCACGAGTATTGTACGTCGCCAAGCAAATCGCTTCTGTCAATTTGTGAATCAACATGCAGTTGCAGTTCCGCACTTGGGTCTGTCCGGCGACCTCATACCCGACACTCCTCAAGCTGGCGCTTCTCCAGAGCAAACAACGAATGAAGTTATCTCTCGATTATTGAAATCAATCAATGCAGGTAAGACCAAGCTTGGAAGGGGCGACAGAATAGTTCATCGAGTAAGTGGAGGAGTTCTTGGCGATAGGTATGAATGGTTTGTCGAGATTCTCCACAGCGGGCTTGTTTCACATGGCATGAGAGATGAAATCAGGGGAATAGAGGAATCTCATTCGACTTCTCTCGACTCATCGTCTATGATGCGCCTCATCAATAGAATCACTGCCACTGGAGTCAGCAAGACACGTCCGTCCGATCATGGCTATCTTCCTGACTCTCTGGTAGGGTGCTTCACCCTACATATCGGTGGGCTACAAAGCTCTTGGTCATTCCTTGCTAGTCCCACCCAAAGAAAGGCACAGCGTTGCAGGATGGGAAAGGAAATCGCAGCTGCAAATCGTCTGATGATGAGGGTCGCTGCAATTGCAAGGGCAGGGGAGTAGAGGATTGTCAGAGTGGATTGATATTGAACACGGGTTGGCAATCTGGGTGGATGCTGATAGTTTCGACTTTCGTCGCGCTGAGAAGCGTGCTCCCATCAACTCCATTGTGATTGTGAAGACCGACGTTAGTTCCAAGGGGAGCACCAGCCATGTCATTACTTCTTATGGAATAGTCGGTAGAGAGGGATTAGTCAGAATCAGCAGAAGGAACGCTAGGGAGGTTCTATCAAATCGAGCGGTGGACTACGTCAAGAAAACGGGACAGTGGCCACCATGCATGAACATAAAGAGGGTGCTAGAATCAGGCGATGTTGAACTCTCTTTTACGATAACAGAACTCGACTCTTTCACATTGAAACTAACATCAGAAATGGTTGACGGAGATCCATTTGAGTTTCTTATGAGTCTGGGCCAGTGTGAAAAGCCGCATGCACCTTGGAGATTCAAGTACCAACCTTATCATGATTGGAATCCTGAGCACGAACCTTAAACATCTTCACCCCCGCTTCCATCTGCTGTGACGAGTATCAAAGAGTCTGAAGAAATGCAACACAACTTCGCAGAGGCCTGCCATCATCGTATTGTTAGCCGATTGAAGCACTTTCTGAATGACAGCAGCCCTGGGCAATGTCCACACCTGTAGACAGGTTTATATTCATATGTAAACTCTTCGTATACGAAAGTATGCAATCTGTTTTTCTTTCGGAGAAATCACTAGGAGAAAACATAAGTGGCCTCAACAAAAAAGAGCGAACAGGATATCTCGGGGATAGGGCTTGACAGCGTAATCCTGAACTACGAGAACGTGGTAAGGGAGATGCGGACTGTAATAGAGAGGACTACCCGAAGGCGATGAGTGAGTCAAACTTAGAAACCGCTTTGCCTGTAGTATAGCCCATAGTGGGAACGAGTATTGAGGCGCATCCCTCCTAGAATTGAGGGTCTGTGAACAACTACATTCTTACTGCATTGGATTACATTGCTGCCGTTCTTTGCAAGTCTACCATCGTAACTTCATGCTTCGCCGGTAACACCACTTGTGAGTCGGGCGGCCCCGATTACGATGAGAATGATTGAAAGGAGAAGTACAAGGGTGAGGAAACCCAGACCTGGTATGATTAACGTCAAGAAAGACACTCCAAGTGCAATAGACCCGACGATTAGATTGAGGACTCGGGTTCTCTGACTCATCTCGGCTTCGCTGTAGACTACGAGGACTCGTGCAATCCCAGTTGCCAGCAGTCCTATCGCCACCACTGCAATCAGAATCGTACTTGCCAGAGTCGGAAGGAGCAGCACGGCAAGCGCAAGAAGAAGAACGCCAATTCCAGTAATCATTTGTATCGCTCTTGTTGACCTCTTCAATGTCGATGTCATTGCGCCCTTCACAATTCGAGCCACCCCAATAAGGACAAGACCTGTCGCAAACGCGAGTATAATCACAGCCTCGGCCAGCGATCTGTCGAGCACCATCCATGAACCTAAGAATAGAAGAATCAGTCCAAAGATGATATCGATGACTCTCACAACCATCGGTGTAGAAACTGACATGTTTCATATCTATGACGACGTAGATATTTGCTTTTGCATAGCCTTGCCGCCTCTAGAGACATTCCAACCCTTCGACAGTCTACTCATTCGTGACTGACTGCTACAAAAGAGAGAGAGCGCCAACAGAGTGTGGAGGGGGGGAGGGTTCAGGTCCTAGATTCTCTCAAGGATTCATGAAAGTCTGCGATCTCGGCCTGTAGAGCAGCTCCCACTCCGAGTATCTCCATCGGTTGTTTGACAATGAATGCGATTCTGTAGACGATTGACAGATTCGTGTTGGCCCAATACCCAACCTCAGGTTTCTCAAGGAAGTTCTCTGCGTGCTTGTCACACACCTCTTCGACATATGCAAGTACCTTTTTGAAGGAGTAGTCCTTGCTCACCTGAAGATCAAACGTATATCGATATACCTCGGTCCCCTTGGCAAGGTCTTTGAGTCCACTCAATGCTGACTTGAATATACTTCCACGTTTCTCCTTCTCTTGGTGGACCCCACGTTCAAACATCAGCTCATCTGCACGGATTCTGAAATTCGTGACTTCGGAGTCAATAACCTTGTTATTTGGTACCAGTTGTTTGGTCATGTCAGGAAGGAGGAGGCGAGTGTAGTTCAGTGTGAGTTCGAGTACAACACCTTCGACGTCACCAATTCGAACATAGTCCCCCACACGAAAAGGTCGGGCGCCAAGAACATAGAATCCACTGACCATGTTCGATAATGCTCTGGAGAAAGCAAGGCCAATAGCTGTCCCGAAGATAGCTCCTCCCGTGATGAGGGCTTCTCCGGATATGACAGACGTGGCGGACAATACAGTAGTGAGAGCAATACCAAAGAACAGAAGACGGACAAGTAGGCGCACTCCGCTTATAGCTTCAGCAGGCATGCCAACCCGACGGAAAGAAAGAGTGATGCTTCGCATGATGATCAAGTAGATCACATAGAGTAGTAGAAGGAAGGGAATTACGGCAATGACTTCTGCATAATCGCCTAGACCAAATGTAGCAAGAAAAGACCTGATGAACTCCACAAATGGATTCTGTATCTCTTGCAGTTGGAACCACCACATCCCCCGCAATGGGCGAACCCATCATAAATTCTCTGGATAGGTCATTTCAGCTGAAGTTCAACAATCTCAGAACCGTGGTGATTGGCTGCAATAGAATGAAAGTGTGCTCAGCAATGTAAGAAGGGCAAATCCCCGATCACTCTATCACCACCGCCTCTACTTCCCTCTACCTCAGAGCAAGTTTCACTGTAACCTTGGCATTGCATGGTTCAATCTGAAAGTACTTTAGACGTGGAACTGGGTCCACACCCCTCATGGACTGGTAATTATATTGTCGGAGGAACGTATAGAACTGGATGAGGAGCATGTACCAAGTTCACATCATGAAGGAAGTGTAATCACTGTACTGAACCTATCTCTAGTGACATTTCTGGTGCTCCTTGGTTTGAGCATGGTCGCTCCAGTTCTTCCCACCTATGCTGAGAGCTTTCA
>LRSK01000222.1 GCA_001563325.1 Candidatus Thorarchaeota archaeon SMTZ1-83 | reverse complement strand
AGGGCGCAGATGAAAGTGACGCCATGCTACGTGTCGCCTCTGTGTATCACAACATGGCACTGGTAGAGATGGACCGCGGACACGAAGGAAGCGCGATGAAGCTTCTTGAAGACGCTGAAGCCATTGACCTCACTCTCAAACATGCACGAGGTCTTGCCAAGCGTTATGATGCAATGGGGCTTGTACTAATGAGAGATGGCCGCTACAGTCAAGCTCTCTCAAAGTTCAAGGAGGCAATGAAGACTGCAGAAGCCGAGAGATACGAGAGAAGTATGGCGTATATCCAGTTCCACATGGGTGAACTCTTTGCCATACAGAACCATCTCAAGAAGGCTGAGCGCGCCTACAAAGAATCAATCAGACTCGGAAACTTGACTGAAGAGTTCTGGCTCGTTGTGTATGCAATGCAGAACCTAGCCGATGTTCTTGATCAGATAGACAAGTCCAGTCATGAAGTCAGGCGAGACGCCGAGAGACTTCGAAGGTCAATCATGTTCAAGAAGAGTGTGATCTTTGTGATTGACTACTCTGGAAGCATGCAGGCACAGAACCGTATCCGGGCAGCCACACAAGGCGCAAAGGAGATTCTTGAGAGTCAGGTCAACCCACAGGATGATGTGAGCATAATCGTGTTCAACTCGTCCTACCGGGAAGTCCTTCCCTTGACACGCAGGGGAGAGTATGATCGACCCCGAGACAGCCCGATAGTGAGAGCGCTGGACTCTCTGAGGCATCCCAACTATGCCACTGCTTTCTACGACGCATTAGGAAGGGCCCTGGTTGAGCTGGATAGGATTGAGTCTAGCGAGCACAGGTGGGTCATTGCACTCACTGACGGTCAGGACAACAGTTCTGAGACCTTCTCTCTTGACGCCATTGCGGGCATATTTATCGAGAAGGATCGACTCCGGAAGAAACGCCCCTTGACAATCGAGGGTTTCATCCGCGACAATCATCTTGATGTGAATCTCATCATTATCGGGGTCGGCGGGGAGCTGAAGCAGCGTATCGATGCCAGAGTGACTTCACCGAAGACTGGGCGGAGAATGACATTCGAGGAACTCCTTGAGTCGGTGTGTGAGAACATACCGCAGGGGCAGTACCTCTCAGTGGAGGACAGCATCGATGTGAGAAGTGACATTGAGAAGGCCTTCCAGGAGGTCGGAGTGCTAATGGCACAACTGGAAGTAGGAGGTAGTACTCTAGACTACTAGGAGGTGGATAAGAGTGGCGAAGAACATAGAAACCAAGAAGAAGGGCAGCTTTCGCAGGAATGTCATACTCACCTTTGTGACGATATCGATATTGTCGCTAGGCGCCACCGGCGCAATCTCCTACTTCTTTGTGGACCTGATTGGCGACTTCACGACTGGCCAGAGTAGCACTGCTCTGGACAGTCAAATTCAGACAAACATGCTGTCGACGGCCGAGAAGACTGCTCAAGTGATCAACCAGAAGCTCACGAACGCAGAATCGATGGTATTGGCGATGGCGGAGGAATGCGAGAGAATCTTCAGTAGTGACTCCACTTTCGAAGCAAGGGAAGTGTACTACGACTACTTCTTCGAGTATGGCGGCCCTCCCGGATCGTTCCCGGATGACACGCACTATGATCCGAAATATGGCATCAACGTTTCATGGAACTACTCGTCGTGGTACATTCCGGGGTCAAATTCCAGTAACTACGCGGCATTCGAGGCCACCTACTCAGGTAGACTCGGACGAGTGTCCAACCTAGACTTCATGTTTCAGGCAATCCATCAGCAAATTGACTTCCGATGGCTCTATCTGACCTTCGCAGACGACAGCATGTTCATCAACTATCCGGGCAGCGTCCTAGGGGGATCAGATCTTGACCGTCAATTGGATCCGTGGTATCCCGTTCTCGATGATTGGTACACCGAGATTGAAGAAGGAAACGGGGACATAGTCTTCGTGGAGCCCTATTATGACCCTATTGATGGAGTCCTGCTGATCTCAATCGGAAGGACCGTCCACCATCAGAATGGCTCACTCATAGGAGTTGTCGCGGGAGACATCACAATTGAAGACATAAACAGCAAGATTCTGGACATAACAATCTTGGACACAGGGTACGCTGCGCTTGTGGAGCAGGTAGGTCGTGGTGTTATCGCTCATCCGGACCTTGTACCGGACGACTACCTGGCCGGACTGCCGCAACTTGCTAACGTCGAGTCCAACACCGATGGTAGTCCAACAAACCTCAACATAGACCAGGTGGTTTCCGGTTCGACTGGTTCATTACAGTTCACGAAGGACAATGATGACTATCTACTAGCCTACACTCCAGTTGGAAAGGCGAACTGGATTTGCGTCATTGTTGTACCACTTGATGAGGTGCGCGAGGCCATCCCGGCGCTCGAGGCCCGAATCATGTCGGCTAACACACAAGCTACGCTCTTCATCCTGTCAATAACTGTGATTGGAATTCTAGTTGCGGCCGCAGTAGCGGTGGCTATCTCGAACCAAATCACCAGACCACTCCAGTATATGATGGACTTGGCAACGAAGAATGTCACGGCGATGATAAGACAAGACCCGCTTGACACGCTTGACTTACAGGTGGACGTGACGTATACTTCGAAGGATGACGAGATAGGAGAGTTGGCCCGGGCATTCCAGGGCATGTTGGACTCGATAAGAGAAGACGAGTCCGGCCAGTGAAACAAAGACTGAGGTGTAGACAGTGACCCTTGACGAGTGGTCAATTGACAAGTCGAGACTAGTGTACGGCCTGAATCGCAATGACTTGCATTTTCTGGATATCGATGATGAAGGTCGCTTGTTGGTGAGGATAGGCAGTGAAACCATTGCCCTTGAAGAGATCATCAAACAGATAGAAACCGAGGACGAGGATCGTGTTGGATACACATCGTCCTTCACGCTCAGGTTACCGCAGCTAATCTCATATCAGGTCTTGAAATTGAAGAAGACTTTCGAATCCGTAATGAATCAGATGGGGTATACAGGCAAGTTCAAGGCAGTCTATCCTGTGAAAGTGAACCAACGCAGAGACTTTGTCGTGCAGGTCCTTCGTACTAGTCCAGAATACGGACTTGAAGCAGGAACAAAGGCAGAGTTGTTCCTCATCAAGTCGGTACTTGCGAAAGAAAGACACCGTTTGATAGTCTGTAATGGTGCGAAGGACCCCGAGTATCTTGATAGCATCGCTGAGTGCATCAAGGAAGGCTACAGCATTGCTATCTCCGTGGAGTCACTTCATGAAGCCCAAATGATAGTCGAGAGATTTGACCGGAAGACTACGAACTTGGTCCTGCGCCTGAAGCCGTACCTGAAAGTCAGAGGTCACTGGTCCCACTCCACGGGAAGAAACTCCAAGTTCGGACTCAGCATTCACGACCTGTTTGATACGGTCGAGCTTCTGAAGAAAAATGACTTCCAAGGCTGTGTGTCGACGAAGTCTTCATGACACGTGTATTCCAAGAGCTGAGAGAGATGGGGCTCTCGAACCTCACGACAATCGACTTTGGTGGGGGTCTTCCGATAGATTATGCATCCACACATCAACCCAATTTAATGGAACTATATGCTCAATCACTGTTGAATGGGGTCAAGGGGGAACTAGGTAACTGGCCGGATGGTGAGGTACCTGATATCATGGTTGAATCGGGTCGTGGAATCACTGCTCTAGGTTCGATGGTCATGGTCAAGGCTCTCGAAGTTAGATCGGTGTTTCCATCAGTCGAAGGTATTGATGAAGACACGAAGAAGGAAGTAGATGAGGCGTCGGAGAGCATTGCCTCAGCTTCATCTGTGAGCGAATTGCTGGGGATTTGGAATGAGTCCCAAGTCAAGAAGTCGTGGCTTCCTGAGTCAATGAACGACTTGAGAGAGAGGGAGAGAGCCCTCGCAAGTCTGAGAGCAGGAATCCGGCACCAACTATCAAGACTAGAGTCACCAGACCTGAGTTCAGATGCTTATCTTGAACGACTCTGGTATCCAGACCACATTGTGATTGGCAATTTCAGTGTCTTCAACAGTGCTTGCGACTATGTCTTGGTGAAACAACACTTCCCGGTGTTCCCAATCATAGACCTTCACGTACGTCCAGAAACGACAGTGAGACTCGTTGATATCACGTGTGACTCCGACGGCGAGATTTCCCAGTTCCACAGAAAAGAAACAGAGGAGATCTGGTTTACAAAGGACTTCAGACCGTTGACAATGACTGTGGCTGGAATGGGTCAGGGGATTCCTGTAGGACGTCTTGAGAACATCCATGGCTCCCACTTTGCCATTGCCCTCACAGGAGCATATCAAGACGTCATAGAGATGAACCACAACCTGCTCGGAGACCTCCCTGATGTGGAACTGCTCCTTACGGAGGAGAAGAAGTGGCAGGTGAGATGGCTTACAGGAGCAGAGAGCATGGAGGAGCTCCTTGAAGAGATGGGATACGTAGGCTTCGACATAGATGAGGATCCCTACATGTCTGACGGTGACTAGCCAAACAACGCTTGACTGATGTGCGTGATACTGCCTGTGGTGATGGAGTCAGATTCTAATCCATCTCTTCTCCGGTCCAATCCTTGACCAGGTGATAGATCTCTTTTATCTGGTCGTAGTTCAGTCGAGCCATCTTATCCGAGATCCACTTCCTCATCATGTACGCATTAAGATACTGCTCTCGTAGTCGTTTGGTGGCATTCGACACGCAAGTTGCCCTCCACGCTTCCTCTCGGCGAATGTAGCCAATCTGCAGAATACTCACATAAACCTTTGCGAAAAAGCTCAATAGAATCAGGAAAGACAGAAAATCTCCTTCTGAGGCCTCGAGAGAAACTCACATCCCTTCTTCGTGATGACAATGTCCTCCTCTAGACTGACCTGCCCATAGTCCTTTGTTCGAACATTGAGCTCTAGGGTGAAAGCATTCCCAACCTCCACGACTCCTTTGGGCGTGTCACCGTATCTGTCCCAAAGTGGACCTAGAATCGTGCCGCCGTCATGCGCTTGCCGGCCTATCTGGTGTCCCAGAGCATGCTGATACTCCTCATAGCCTTGCTCAATAACATGGTTACGGGCAATGGCATCAACCTCATGTCCCACACTTCCAGCCTTGATGTATTCGCTGGCGGCCTGAATTGCATCTCGCACGGTTTCGAAGGCATGTTGCACCTCGTCTGGGACTTCAGATGGCCTCCCAAAGAAGAACATCCTCTGTCAGTCTTCGTCTTGTTTGAAGTTGGGCCCGAATGTCCGAATTCCTTGTTTGGTCCAGCATCCACCGCGGGATTGTGATCATGAAACCAAGCACCCGTCACCTTGTGACGTGCCATTGCCTGATGAAAGATTGCTTGAATCTCGTTCTCGGTCATTCCTACCTTCAGAACGCCTGCAACTTCATCGAAGATCTGATCGGTTATCTCGACGGCCCTTCTGATTCTATCAATCTCACCAGGAGTCTTTCGTCCACGAAGCCGAGTGACGACGTCTTCGGCACTTACAAGACGATTCTCGTAGGGTGTATCTGTCAAGTACTCTTTCAGAAGCATGTACATGCCATATGTAAGACCGTCTGATGCGACGTCATTCTTGCTGTAGTTGATTGCAATCTGCCTTGGTTTGAAACGGTCGAGCTCAC
>LRSK01000221.1 GCA_001563325.1 Candidatus Thorarchaeota archaeon SMTZ1-83 | reverse complement strand
GGTCCTCCAGGGGGACTCACACCTAGGAGGGCAGCAGTTTCAGTCCTCACCAACGATGAGATGATCGCTGCCTCCGGAGGAATGCACAGAGTAGACTGGGTAGAGGTCGGGATGAAGTCTTTGAGCAAGACGGCCAAGGGGGCCATGTCCCAGTATGAGGCACTTATGAAGCTACACGAGAGAATTCGACAGAAGAAGGACTAATCACAGAAAAGGAGTATAGATACTATGAAAATCGCGGTTGCTGGAAAGGGTGGCGTGGGCAAGACTACTGTGGCCGGTACTCTGGCCAGGTTACTGGGACAAGACGGTTTGAGCATCCTAGCGGTGGATGCAGACCCAAGTTACACACTGTGGTCCGCCTTGGGAATTCCCTTCGAAGAGGCAGAGAAGATAGTTCCTCTCACAGAGAATGAGGGTCTCCTAAAGGAGAGACTGGAGATCTCGGGTGCAGGTTCCTATAAAGAGGTCTTCAAGCTCAATCCGAAGGTCGACGACCTTGCACAGAAATTCGCTATCTCTGGTCCAGATAATGTAACTCTCCGCCACGCTTCTCAAGGCACTAATGCGATATCTCGTTCTGGGTACAGATGAGGCCTTTGTAATGGATATGGATGCTGGCGTTGAGAACCTCGGAAGGGGTACCACGAAGGGCATGGATGCTCTCATTGTCGTCACTGAACCGGGACGGCGGTCCCTGAGTATTCTCGCGAAGATCAAGAAGCTTGCTACTGACATAAACGTTGGTCGGATCTTGGCTGTGGGCAATAAAGTGGCCGGACCTGACGATGAGGAGATGATTAGCCGGAGAGTGGAATCTGAGGGAATTCCGCTGCTCGGAATGGTCCCGTTGGATGATTCAGTAAAGGAGGCTGACAGGAAAGGCATGGCACCAATCGACTTGAATCCCCACTCCTCTGGAATGAATGCAATACGCGCAATCAAAGAGCGGCTTCTTCAAGAAGCAGGAACCTGAATCGTTCATTGGCCCGTTACATCTCTGTATCTTCCAACCAGCGTTGAATCATTTGCTGAAACATTAGAATGGTCCTTGGTTAACGATTGATTTCACACATTCCCCGAAGCTCTCAGACCTATTCATAACCTTATTATGGGCCATTGCGTCACGACGGGACATTAGCCACAGGGTTTGTATGCATCATGAAAAAGAAAGCACACTTCAAAGCCGATGAAGCAAGGACCGGCTTGGGAGTCTTCAAGGGCCTTGAGGTCCGGATCGGTCAGGTGATTGATGACGAGTGGGATGAGCCCATGGGCCCAACCCCGATGCCTGGCCCCACCGGTCTCCGGTCTTGGGATCACAAGCTCTTGTCGAAGTACCATCCCTCCTACATGCCCTATTGCCAGGTATGCTGTCTATGTACCTTTGGCAAGTGCGACCTGTCTGGTGACAAGCGGGGCGCTTGTGGGATTGATATGAAGGGTCAGCAGGCACGTATTGTGCTGGCAGCGGCCAATATAGGCAATGCGGCACACCTCGCTCATGCTCGGCATCTGGTTGAACACTTGATTGAGGAACACGGTCCTCGTACCGAGCTTATTCAAGGTCCGGGTACCGAGATACACGCACCAGTTTCCCGTCTGGTCACAGGAATGCGCCCTAAGACGCTAGAAGACGCTAGCATAATCCTGGACTATTGTGAGTCTCAGCTGGCGCACACACTCTCCGCAACTCATACTGGTCAAGAGGGGAGCTGGTTGGATTTCGAGAGTAAGGTTCTCCATGTTGGGATGATAGATCAAGTCAGTATGGAGATTGCAGACCTGGTTCAGATATCGACTATGGATTTCCCGCAAGCCGATCCGGAAGCGCCGCTTGTTGACTCGGGCATAGGGATGATGGACACAAGCAAGGCTATCATTCTAGCAATTGGTCATAACATTGTTCCAGCGGCCTCAATAACTGACTACATCACTGAGAAGAAACTTGGAGCCAAGGTTGAGGTCGGTGGAATGTGTTGCACCGCGTGGGACATGACGCGACGCGATCCAAATGCCAAGGTAATTGGCCCAATCTCCTGGCAACTTAGGTACATACGGAGCGGCAAGGCCGATGTCATCGTAGTGGACGAGCAGTGTATCCGGACTGACGTGGTCACTGAGGCTCAGAAAGTAAAGGCACCAGTCATATCGACGTGCGACAAAGCAGTAATGGGACTACCGGACCGGTCTGACGATTCGATCGACTCGATTGTGGAGGAGCTTGTGTCCGGGAAGATACCTGGCGCCTATATCCCTGATCATCACAAAGTTGGTGCTGTTGCTACTAAAGTAGCCCTCGCTGTCATGCCAAAGAGAAGGAAGATGAAGTTCTTCCCGACGAAGAAGCAGATTCAGAAGATGGCTCAAGAATGCAAGAAATGCAGCGAGTGCATTCGGTCTTGTCCAAACAACCAACCAGTGATGGAGGCTGTTCTGGCAGCTCAGACTGGTAACTTCGAGCCGCTACGTGATGTCTATCGCAACTGTATTGGATGTGCAAGGTGCGAATCTGCATGTCCCAACGACTATGATTTGCATAGCTGGATGGTTGTTGCAGCAGAGGAAGACTGTAGGAACGAGACCTTCAAAGTCCGTACTGGCAGAGGCGCAATTCAGGACACCGAGATACGCAGCGTTGGACAGCCCATCGTCTTCGGTGAGATACCGGGAGTGATTGCCCATGTTGGTTGTGCCAACTATCCTAGTGGAGGCGCGGACATCTACGAAATGGCGGAGGAGTTCGCCAAGCGTAGGTACATCATATTGACCTCTGGTTGTGCAGCAGTATCAGCTGGACACGTGAGAGACGAGAATGGTCAATCCATCTACGAGCGACGTGGCGGTGAGTTCGATGCAGGATGTGTGGTCAACGTAGGTTCATGCGTTTCCAACCCTCACATTGCCGGTGCTGCAATCAAGATCGCCGCGATCTTTGCCAAGAGGAACTTGCGCGGCAACTACGCAGAGATCGCCGACTACATCCATAATCGCGTGGGTGCTGTGGGAATATCTTGGGGTGCCATGTCTCAGAAGGCCGCTTCAATTGCATCGGGCTTCTGGAGACTCGGTGTGCCTGTGATTGTGGGGCCGCATGGGTCAAAATATCGCAGGATGCTACTTGGAAAGGCCGAGGAGGAACGCGCTTGGACCGTCTATGATGCACGTACGGGAGAGCGGGTTGTCACTGCGCCTGGTCCCGAGCATCTCTTCTATGCTGCGGAAACCGTTGACGAGGCCAATGTGATGACTGCAAAGCTATGCATAAGGCCCAATGACACTGGAAAGGGACGGTCCATTAAGCTGAGTCACTATATCGACATTCACGAGAAAGCCTACGGGTTCTTCCCTGAGGATGTCTGGAAATACATCAGACGTGAAACAGACATTCCAATCACCCTGAAGGATAAGATACATGCTCAGATGAAGGAGAACAAGTGGAAGGAACGTACAATTCCAGACCCGACGCTCCTGAAGGAGATGGTCATGGGAGGTGGCAAGTAATGGTAATGCGACCAGTGCCTTGGCAGACCGGAGAGATATGTGGCCCTGATAGTGCGAAGTCTCTGACCAAAGCTGCCCAACTGAAGCGGGACCTAGGCAAGATGAAGAAGCCACTACTGATTGTGGGTTCAGAAGCTGTCAACATGGAGCATGGAAAGGGTGACATGATTGACTATGCCATTGCCTTGTCTGAAGCCGGCAAGATTCCGGTTGTCGCAACAGGAGGTGCCATCAAATCCTTCATTGAGAAGGGTTTCGAGGGAGCTAAGTCCATGGGCGCAATGGAATTGGCCTTCTATCTTCAGGACGAAACTTGGAAAGGACCTCACGAGAAGGGGCCGCATGACATGGTTCTGGTATACGGCATTCCGTACTATATGCAATGGACGATGCTGTCTGGCATCATGAACTTCGGGACCCATCTCAGGAGGATAACCCTGGGGCGCTACTATCAACCACATGCAGATTGGTCAATCCCGAATATGAAGGAGAAGCAGTGGCACGCCCTCTTAGATGAAATCCTCGAGTTCGTTGGAGGAGGTAAGTAACATGTCGTTTGAAGATATTCCTGTAGATGTAGGTGTTGTATACGAAGGTGAGCGAGTAAGAGGCAAGGACATGTTTGTCGAGCTCGGCGGCCCTAAGATGGAGAAGAAGTTTGAGCTTGCTCTGGCTCGTGAGATGGATGAGATTGAGGATGAGAAAGTCACAATCCTTGGTCCGGACCTCAAGGACATGGAGGAAGGGAGCTTTCACCCCTTCGGCATCTATATAGAAGTTGCCGGAAAGGAGATAGAACCTGACCTTGAGGGTGTGATAGAGAGACGAATACACGAGTATGTGAACTTCGTGGAGGGAATGATGCACCTGAACCAGAGGTACGACATCTGGATCCGACTGAATAAGAGGTCATTCGATAAGGGATTCAACACTCTGGAGTTCCTTGGCAAGGTACTCATTCGGCTCTTCAAGAGTGAGATGACCATCATCGAGAAGATCCAGGTGACGTTCATGACCGATCCTGATAGGGTGTCTGAGATGTACGACCAGGCTCTCACGAGGTACGATGAACGTGATGCCCGTGCCAGAGGACTTAGCGATACTGACGTTGACACATTCTATGGTTGCTCATTGTGTCAGTCATTCGCCCCTACCCACGTTTGCACAATCACTCCTCAAAGATATGCAAACTGTGGTGCAATCAGCTGGTTCGATGGTCGAGCTGCAGCCCGTGTTGATCCAAAGGGGCCTCTCTATTCTATGCCAAAGGGAGAAACCATTGACGACTTCAAAGGTGAATATGAAGGAGTCAATCAGATATACGCCGAGAAGTCTCTTGGGAAGGTGACATCTGTTGCACTCTATAGTGCATTTGAGAAGCCTCATACGAGCTGCGGTTGCTTCGAAGCAATCGCTTTCGTGATTCCTGAAGTGGACGGTCTGGGTATTGTGCATAGAGACTTCAAGGGCGATACCGTCAACGGTCTTCCATTCTCAAGTATGGCAGACTCGACGGCTGGTGGCCGTCAGGTCCCTGGTTTTCATGGCGTTTCCATCGAGTACATGCGCTCACCGAAGTTCCTCCAGGTAGATGGTGGCTGGAATCGTATTGTCTGGTTCCCCGACTCGGTCAAGAAACGAGTCTACGACTTCTTGCCTGAAGATGTCCGTGACAAGATTCCAACAGAGAATGAGGTGATGAGCATTACTGACCTCAAGACCTATCTCAAGGAGCAGAATCACCCCGTGGTCGAAAGATGGGTGGAGCTTGAGGAGGAGGAGGAAGCGGCGATTGTTGAGGCCGCTGTGGCTGGAGAGGACTATGTTTCAGTCCCCGGTGAGCTTACTGCCATGGTTGGCGGTGTAGGAGGCGGACTAGAGATCATCTTCAAGAACGCCAAGATCTACGCAGAGAAGGTCATAATTCGAAAGACAGGCAAGGGTGACAAGAAGAAATGACAGGTGAGGAGCAGAGAGGACAATCATTGGACGACATCTTTGGTGACTACGGAGAACTAGAGCTTGAAGATGTCACCATTGAGGTCGAGGAGCTAAGACTTGCCCTTCGTCCCATGGTTCAGCGGTTGGCACACGCCGCGGCCAAGGCCGCCATTGAGATGCCGAAATCTCTGATACCCTCTTCGTTCAAGACTCCCCTAGGTGAATATCCCGGAGTAATTCGCGAGATCACCATCGGTGCTACGAAGAAAGAAGGAGGTACTCGGAGCAACTCGGTGACCATTGGGGGACACACAGCTCCTGCTTGGGACCTGTTCCAGTCACCCCCAAAGAACCCTCCCGTGATAGCGGCCGATGTGTTTGACATGCCAATCTCTCTGGCCAAGGCAGTCAAGACACACTACAGAGAGGTCATGGAGGACCCTGCCGAGTGGGCAAAGCTCTGCGTGAACAAGTTCGGTGCAGATTTGATTACGATACATCTGATTAGTACAGACCGACAGCTCGGTGACACAACTCCCGCTCAGGCTGCAAAGACGGTGGAAGAGGTTCTACAGGCCGTGAAAGTACCTGTTCTAATTGGCTCTGCAGGAGATCCTGAGAAGGACGGGCCAGTGCTGGCAAAGGCCGCTGAGGTCTGTGAGGGCGAACGGACACTCCTATGCTCGGCGACCGTGGACGTCTATGAGCCGATTGCTGAAGCTGCGAAGAAACACGACCAAGTGGTTCTGTCTTGGACATCTCTTGATATTAACGACCAGAAGGAGTTGAATCGTAGACTCATTGACTGGGTCACGCCTGATCAGATTGTGATAGATCCAACCACAGCAGCTCTTGGCTACGGTCTAGAGTATGCATTCACAATGATGCAGAGAATGCGACTTGCAGGTTTGATGGGTGACGGCGAGCTTCAGTATCCAATCAGTTCTGGTACTACGAATGCTTGGGCTGCCAGAGAAGCATGGATGAAGTCCCCTATACTTGGTCCCCGGGAGCTCAGAGGACCGATATGGGAGAGTGTCACAGCACTCTCACTACTGCTCGCAGGGAATGATCTGTTTATGATGATGCACCCCGCGGCAATCAAGACGGTACACGACCTGATTGAGTGGTTGCGAGAGAGACGGCCTATTCCTGTAGACGAGTACGCCGACTGGACTACACTGTCGATACCGGAGGGAGCCTAATGGCAAAGCTTGCAGGTCCATTGGACATTTATCCCCTACTCCCCGGAACCAACTGCGAGAAGTGCGGGGAAGCCAACTGCATGGCCTTTGCCACCAAGCTTGCAGAGTATACCGTGCGAATGTCTGCATGCACACCACTCTATGAAGAGGCTAAATATGCCAAGAAGTTGGCCAAGCTGGAGGAGCTGATTCGACCACCTGTTAGAGAAGTGACCATAGGCGTCGGCGGCAAGGCGGCCGCAATAGGTGGGAAACTAGTCCTGTATAGACATGACCTGAGATATACTAACCCTGTTGCTTTCTTCATTGATGTAGCTGACAACCTAGACGCCGATGCAATGGCCCAGAGAGTAAAGACCATCGAAGAATGGACGTACGTGTACATCGGACAGAATCTCCGGCTGGATGGAATAGCACTACGAGGTGTATCACAGAATCCTGAAACGTTTGCTAAAGCAGCCAAGAAGCTAGCAGAACTCACTGACTGGCCAATCATCTTGTGCTCACTGAGTCCTGAGATGCTGGGTGCTGCAGCGAAGGCTATCGCAGACAAACGCCCACTTCTTTATGCTGCGACCTTGGACACATGGTCTAAAGTGGGAGAGATTGCTGTCAAGCATGGTCTTCCCTTGGTCGCATACGCACCAGGAGGACTTGACAATCTATCGAGTCTTGTGTCCACGCTTCGAGCAATGGGTGTCGAAGAAATCGTGCTTGACCCTGGCACAGCCTCACGAGTGGGCCTTGGAACAACGGTTGACAACTTCACTCAGCTCAGAAGGTCTGCGACACTTGAAGAGAATGAGCTCCTGGGATATCCTCTGCTATCGACGCCCATATCGGTATGGGCAGACTACAAGGAAGGTGAGGCTCCTGAGCTGACGAAATGGGACGAAGTCTTGGTTGCTGCGTCAATGATCGTCAGATACTCCGACTTAGTGATCCTTCATAGTCTGGACATGTGGACTGACCTGCCCCTGGCTTTCCTGAGGAGTAACCTGTACACAGATCCCGTCAAACCAGTTGCTGTTGAGGCTGGGCTTCAGGAGTTTGGCAACGTCGGGCCAGACTCACCAGTAATGTATACGACCAACTTTGCATTGACCTATTTCACGGTAGAGAGCGACATCAAACAAGGCGGCGTTGACGCATACCTTCTCGTCGTGGACACTGAGGGAATGAGCGTTCAGTCGGCTGTCGCAGGTAGAAGACTGACCGCAGAGAAAGTCGCAGAAGCCCTTGAAGAATACGGAGTTGCGGATAAGGTCAAGCATAAGACGCTAATCAGCCCCGGAATGGCAGCACGAATCAGTGGTGAGACCGAGGAAGTTTCAGGCTGGACAGTGAAGGTGGGTCCGCAGGACTCTAGCGGAATACCCAAGTACCTTCAACTAGGTAAGTGGAAAGAGGACTGATAGCAACCCGCTCAGGCATACAAGAGTCAGAGAGACTTGCTTCAGAGAGTGAGAACTATGCGAGAACGTCTAGTGATTTCGGTATCCGGAAAGGGAGGAACCGGCAAGACAACGATTTCGGCACTGCTCACGAGAATCCTCACAGAGAAGACCAAGAGATCGCTTCTTGTGGTAGACGCCGACCCGGTCATGAATCTGCCCAGGGCACTAGGAGTGGAGGTCTCCTCTACCGTTGGGGGGATTGCAACCAAGCTAAGACAGAGCATCGACGAAGGCTCAATCTCACGAGCCGTCACCAAGCAGGACATTCTGGAGGGTGAGATCTACGAGTCATTGGTTGAGGGTGAGCTCTACGACTTCTTGGCCATGGGACGCACAGAGGGAGAGGGCTGTTACTGCTATGTCAACCGTCTACTCACCCAGATTCTGGATACACTCAGCAGGAACTATGACTTCACACTCCTTGACATGAGTGCCGGTCTTGAGCATCTGAGCCGGAGAACTGACAGGAACGTGGACGTTCTCATCATTGTGGTTGACCCGTCACGAGCAGCCTATGAAGCAGCTTTGAGAATTAGAGACCTGGCCAAAGAGGTTCACATTGATTTCAAGAAGGTCGTTGTCATTGGCAATAGATTCCCTCCGGGAATGGAAGATGAGCTTGTCAACCGACTGGAGGAGCAGGGACTCTTCTTCGCAGGAATGATTCCGAACGATGATGAACTTGCCAAGTTGAACTACCTTGGGGCTCCACTGACGGAGCTGTCTGATGACTCTCCTGCAGTGCAGGCTGCTGACAAGATTGCTGAGAAGCTCGGGCTTCTTAGCGATGTGACTCTCATGAAGCTCCTGGGCACCGGAACCTGAGTCTACTTGTCTGCGCCAATCGCAATCTGCAGACTCTCAAACAGTTCACTTGCAGCAATCTGGAGTAGCTCAGAGGAGTCTGAGATCACATCTATGCGCAGTTTACTCAGATCCCCTTTTGCATGACCCACGGAGGTGAGAGTCACAGCAACTTTCGCGGAAGTGTATCTACCCATACCTGCTCCAACCACTACTCCCATGAACATGTCTTCCTTCTTCTCGGACTCGACACGAAGCGGATGGAGATTCTTTCTCTTGAGAATGTCTTCTGTCAACTTGAATAGTGATTTCGGGGTCGCTTCTACAACATGCTCTCTGTTCCAATAGGCCCTACCCTTCCTCATGTCGGAGAATTCGTCGAGTGATATCTCCAAGGGCCTAAGCTGACTGTAGAGGGACCTCACAAAGCAATTGCCTGCCTTGGCTGTCACCTTATCGAAGGAGCTATCATAGAAGGTGACCGAGGTGATGATTTCACCCTCAATCGCCTCTGAGCCAATCTCAAAGGAGAACATCCGCGTCCCGCGAGCGCCCGGTTTCAGAGACTCAATGGTCTGGGTCTTCTCTCCAAGAAGTTGCAGGCTGTCCGCAGGATATGAGAGGAGAGTGATTGTCACATCTGTTGCCAACTCTTCACTCTCGTTGGTCACTGTGACCCTGAACTCCAAGACATTGTCTGAGATTGATACTCCGCTGCTTACGATTACATCATCACTAGTACGAGTGGGCGTGGACTCTACCTCAAGTATCTCTGCTTCATCTATTGTGGGACGCACATTCTCCGCGTACGGAACATTCTCTCCGTGTGCCTCGAGCCATCCAATTGAGAATTCCAGAGCCTCCCTCACATTCTCGTCATTGTCTGCAAGGTGATTCTCTAGGGCAGTAACGGTATTCTTGTTGCCAAGGTTTGCAATGACCCCCGCCGCGGCGACACGCACGACTGGGCTGCCATCGTTCAGGCTCAGTTCCAGAGTCTCCCTGGCCTCTGAACCGAAGTCACCAAGGCGGCACACTGCTAGGAGTCTCACATCCTCTTCTCCAGTGAGGGCTGCATCCTTGCATGCCTGGATAGAGGTGATTTGGGAGAGTGTCTTTTGTAGCAGGTCCTCTTCAGGTTTGAAGATTCTCTTCATAGCCTTCTTGAGACCGCGAAGCGCCTCTCCACCTCCGAGCGCCTGAGTAAGTGTCCTTTCGTCCTTCTCTGCCATTGTCCACCTTGCCCCAGCAAAGTTGGCAGTGGAGCCTGCCTTAATACTTGCTATGACTGACCTTTGCTGGAATCCCCAGTGGTCCAGAGACCCTAGTGATTCGCAGCCTTGGCTCTTTCCTTGGCATCCTCAATCATGGTCCTGCAGAGCGAGGCGTAGGCGGCTTCCACATTCTCCCCTGTGAGAGCACTGGACTCAACATATAGGGACTTGTTCTTCTTGGCATACCCCGCCCCATCGCTCGTTGGAACCACTCTTCTATCGGCCAGGTCTACTTTGTTAGCTACCACCACGAGTGGTATTGTGTATCCGAGGTTCTTGAAACACTCTTCCTTCCAGCTGTCGATGTTCAGAAAGGTTCGTCGTCTGGTCACATCGTAGACAAGTAGGCCTCCACGAGCTCCACGATAGAACCCCTGGCGAACTACCTCAAATCGAGGTTGGCCAGCCAAGTCCCAGACCTGTATTGTCACATTCACGTCTAGATCATCAAACTCGAGCTTCTTTATCGCAAAATCACTACCAATTGTCCTCTTGTAGTCCGCCTCAAAGCTACCTTGAGTGAATCGAGTGGTCAGAGCTGTCTTCCCCACAGCTCCATCACCAAGCATCACCACTTTGAAACGAAACTCGGCTGACATAAGGTGGACTCCTAGTCGGTTCGGATTATGGAATCCGTCTTAAAATTGTAATTCTGTTGATTATCAAAAGCGGCGAATGTTGATAATCTCTGCCATGTCACCTTATCAAGACTGGTAGTACAAGTCTTTCGAAACACCAACATCCATCACGCTTAATAGGAGAATGCGCAAATCGACTCACGCTATGGGCCGGAGTAATTGACCATGGAGCGACCCGACTATAGGGCACTGGCAGAAGTCTTGGAAGAGATGAACAGGAACGGTGGTTTCATCGCGTCTATCCTAGCTAGGGATGACGGCCTCCTTATGGCTTCGGCGGCCTCCCCTACAACCAATAGAGAGGTGGTCGCCGCGATGTCCGGTTACGTTGCCTCGACAGTTGAGAGAATGCGCGACGAGCTCTCACTAGGCGAGTTGAAGGACATATCCATCCGTTGTTCTGCTGGCAAGGCCGTATTCAAGAAGATTGCCTCGCATAAGAAGCAGGCGCTGATTCTTGCCGCTATCATGCCCAAGGCAGTACGCTATCATTCGAGAGCACTTGGCAAGGCTTCCACCAAGATACGACGTGTTCTCGGATACAGGTGAAATCTTGCGGCGCCGACAGCAAGACTAAGTCGTCAAAACATTCAAGTTAACTCTCAGGCTTCTCCCCAAATCATCCCCTAGTCACAGGAGTGCTAGCGTTTGGCAGACAAAGCAGAGTCAAAGGACTCCCCGAACAAGGAGGAGGACGACGGTCCACCAATCCGGGTCGTCCTGTTCAAGTCCGATACCTGCGCGTTCTGCCCCAGAGCCGAAGAGGTCTTGGTTGAGACTCTTGAGGGCTTTGGTGCTGGTCTGTTTGAGTTGGAGATTATTAATGTGAGTAAGAATCCGGAAGCGGCTGAGAAGTACGGTGTCTTCGCCCTTCCAACGATAATGATTGGCGGCGTTTCAGTGACAGGAATCCCAGAACCTGACATGATTATGAAGATGTTCCTGGGAGCGAAAGTGAGTGCGAAGAGGAGAGCGTCACAATGAGTGATTTTGAGATTGAAAGAGTGAAATCAGGGATACCGGGACTAGACGATTTGATTGAAGGAGGTTTTCCGAAAGGCGACATCATTCTGGTCGCCGGAAGGGCAGGAACTGGAAAGAGCATCTTGGCGAATCAGTTTCTCTACAAGGGTGCCACCGAGTACGACGAACCTGGAGTCCTCGTGACGCTCGAGGAACCTCCCCATCTCATCAGAAGGAATATGATGCGATTTGGAATGGACCTGGCGGCCCTGGAAAAAGAGGGCAAGCTCTCCGTAGTGGATCTCTCACCGTCAAAAGAAGTGACACCAGTCAAGATAGGAGAGTATCCCAGTTTCGATCTGTCAGGTCTTGAGGCCATCATCCTTAACCATGTCAATAAGATCAAAGCAAAGAGAGTCGTGATCGACACCTTGGCCATTCTTGCCTACAAGTTCCGGAGCAGAGACATTCTCCGTGAGGAGTTCTTCAAGCTCACCGCCTCGATTACTCGTACAGGCGCCACTCTTCTTCTCACGAGCGAGATTCCTGCTCAGCACGATGGACTAGGTGTCTTTGATATCGAAGCATTCTTGGCCTCGGGCGTATTGGTACTCTATAACGAGATGATTAGCCAGCAATCGAGGTCAAGATCAATCGAAGTGCTTAAACTGAGAGGTTCCAAACATAGCTCTAGAATCCATTCCATGAGAATCACTGATGAAGGAATCCGCGTCTGGCCTGCTGAGATCAGCCCAGGTGCTTGAGGTTCAATTGTGGACGAGGTATGACCCTTGGGTGACGAAGCAATGTCAAGAACCGCAGAGCCTGCAAAGGCTCGGCCCATGATAGGAGACCTGGTTAGGTTTGGGCAGCTCACTCAGGTGTCCTACATGCTTCTCGGTCCTTTAGGGTCTGGGAAGACGACCTATGCTGAAGCATTCCTTTACGACGGACTACAGCTCGGTTTTCCAGCCGTCTTTGTAACAACTGATGTTTCTCCGCGAGTGGTCAGGAACGACATGAGTCGGCATGGCTGGTCAGTAGATGCCTATGAGAAGTCTGGTCAGTTTGTCTTCATCGATGGCTACTCGGAGCGCATGGGAGCACCGACGTCCAGTTCTACACGGTCGCTTTCCAAAGTCGATGATATTAGCGAACTCGGCATTGTTCTATCAGAGGTCTTGGATGACTTGGTTGTGGCCCGAGTTGTTGTGGATAGTCTTTCAACTCTGATACTCCACTCAAGTCCAGTCACAATGCCAAGGGCAGTTCAGCGACTCAGCGGAAGAGTGACTCAGAGCTCTCATAGCATAATGTTCGTTCTAGAGGAGGGCGTTCACGACGAGAAGACCTATGCCACATTCTCATACATGGCAGATGCGGTACTGCGTTTCAAGATTGAGGAGGCAGACCCTGTTCCCATTCACA
>LRSK01000220.1 GCA_001563325.1 Candidatus Thorarchaeota archaeon SMTZ1-83 | reverse complement strand
AGTGTCAATGCAGCAGTGCAATACTACAATGCCTACGAGATGGACATTCTGATACCACCAGTAAAGCGGAATCCAGAGTTTCTGAAGTCTATAAACGAGTTGGCCTCAATCGACAGAGGCGGCCTCATTCTTCAGCCAAAACCAGACATCTATGACAACATTGCCGAATGCGATTTTTCGTCCATGTATCCGACCCTGATGGTAAATCAGAATATCAGTCCAGAGACAATCTGTACACTTGACGAGTGCCCTTACAATGAGGAATATTGCATAGAAGTTCCAGAGGTTCCATTCCGACTCTGTAAGAGGAAGAGAGGAATTGTTTCAAAGTCACTTGAACTGGTCGTGGAGAAGCGCAGAGAGTTCAAGAATCAGATTGAGAGAGGGCATGATGCCAAGAAGTACAGACTGATGGAGAACACTCTGAAGGGAGTCTTAGTGTCGTGCTTTGGCTATCTCGGTTTCAAGAACGCGAGATTCGGGAGAGTGGAAGCACATACTGCGGTCACCGCTTTTGCACGGGATGTACTCCTGAAGACTCAGGAAATCGGAGAGGAGATGGGCTTTGAGCTCATACACGGCATTGTCGACTCCGTATGGATGAGGTCAGAGGGAGTGCCCGAATACGATAGAGTCGCAGAGTTCTGTAGAAGGGTATCTGATGCTGTGGACATCACAATGTCGCCAAAGGGAGTATATCGATGGATGGTGATTCCGTCATCGCGTCTACATCCCTCCATTGCGCCATTGAATCGGTACTATGGGGTCTATGCCAACGGAGGAATCAAGACACGAGGGATAGAAACCAGACGACGTGATACATGCCTGTACGTCGGTGACTGCCAGATGGCGATGATTAGGGCACTTGCGCGCGGCCGAAACAAGAAGGAGTTCATAGACAGAATCCCTGATGCTCAATTTGTGTGCCAAGACTACATAGAGAAGCTGTACAAGGGAGATGTAGACACAAGGGATTTGATTCTACATACGCGTCTGACACGCGAACCACATGAATATCGTGCCATGTCAAGAGCTGCCATAGTTGCAAATCAATTGGTGGAGACGGGTAGAGAGCTACATGCGGGGCAGAAAGTACGCTATGTGATGGTGAGTGCAGAATCGGAGAGCCCAATGAGGCGTGTCAGAGCCCTAGAGCTTTTCGATGACACAACAAGATACGATCCTGATGCATACGCAACTCTTTGTCGCAGAGCCTTCGAGAACCTAATACCCAACCAGTACTTGGACGGCTCCAATCTGATTGAAGAGCCACGCATTCCCTTGCAGAGCTCAATCTACTGACATTGCATATCGGAAGAGTACTACTCCGTGATTGCATAAGCCTGCATTGCAATCCTTGGTTTGAGGTCACGAATCGGAATGCCAGTTTCCTGCGAAACTCTCATCACGTCGTCAGCCTCAGGCTTGATGTTGATTATACTGCCATCTATGCCACGAGATACCTTGACCCGAACCATGAAGTCCTTGCCCTCGATCTCAAGTTTGCAGACGATGGTCTCCCTTGCAGCCTTCAGTCTGTCCCAGGTCGTGTATCGGATTCCAAGCGTCCCAAGATGCTTGATCAAGATTGCGGCTATGCTCTTGAGTCCAGTCTTTGCAGCGATCACTTTGACTACATAGCAGGGACGATTCTTCTTGCCGTAGGCCGGTATCATTACCACATCGTAGGCAAGCCCTTCCAACAGGAGTGTGTCAAACAGGGCACCCATGCTTTCTCCGTCTATGTCATCAACATTCGTTTCGATGACGACCACGTCGTCAGCAACCCAGGCATCAATCATCTCGGCTCGCTCCTCTTTTTCCTTGGGTGGCTTTTCCTTCTTTGAAGGCTTCTTCTTAGGAGGTGCCTTCTTCTTCGGCGCCTTCTTTGCAGGAGTCGGCGCTTCTTCCAACTCCTCTGCAAAATCACCCACCAAGATTCTCATTGTGTTCTGAACGTCGCCCAAGTCGCGACTGCCGAAGGCTACACCCTGCTGTCTTGCCACGAAGTTCTCGGCAGACTCGACATATTCACTTGCTAGAGTCACCAGAAGCGCTGCTCCGGTGGGGGTCAACACTTCGGTTTTTGCATCGCCCATGATGAATGGAACATCATTTGAAACTAGAATCTCAGCTACAGCGGGAACAGGAACTTCCAGAGTTCCATGTTCAGTTTCAATCGTACCACTGCCGACAGCCACATGCGTAGCTATGAACTCTTGGTCGACCAGTAACCCTGCCTTCTCGAGAAGGTAGGCGGTCCCAACCAAGTCGAGAACCGTATCGATCGCTCCAGTCTCATGGAGAGTGAGCTTGGAAATGGGGGTCTCATGAGCACGAGACTCAGCCTGCAATATCTCATCCAAGGCGTTCTCCGCCAAGCACTTTGCTTCATCCGAGAGCTCCAGTTCTTCAGACACGGTGGATATTATCTCTTTGAGAGTATTCGGGTCAAAACGAATGTCAGAATCACTGGTGATCTGAAGATTCATTCCGGCAACTTCACCCTCAGTCATTGGAGAAAAGCGCACCCTGATTGTCGGGTCGTATATGAGGAGACTAGCTGCGACTGGAAGAAGTGCGTCATCCTCACCGATTAGGCTGACTAATGCAGAAAGGAACATGTCTCCAGATGCTCCAGCAGTCTTGACATCTATGAGGACTTTCTCGCTCATGTCCGAATTCTCCATCTTTGAGTGGTTCGCGCAGCACGATTCGCCAGTATGACTCTTCTTACTCCATTTGGTGGAGTTTCGCATGGTGGATTGATGTAATGATTTTGCGGGCAGCCTAAATAATCTTGTCAGCACAAATGCTTGGGCTCAGCGGTGACAACAATGTAGTCATACTACATCGCCAAGTAGACATCCCGCCTCTTGAAGACCTCTTCAATACACGTGTGGTCTACGTGGTTCAATCGCGCACGGTTTCCCTCGCCGCTGAGCCACCTTTCCTCCACCGCTCGAATATCGCCATGTACATGCACTCAGCAACATCTATCCACATGTCAGAGGAATCAAAGGATTCGTCCACAAACTCAACAGGAGCATCTCGTATCAGGACAGCCGGTATGGACTCGTTAGACTCTCCCATCAAGGCGGTGCATGCTGAAGCTAGATTGTCAGCGACTGCCCTTCGTGTTACCCTCAGCTCATTACCAAACAGGTCTTCTCTTCCGCGGTCATCAGCCACTGGTTTGAACCCTGCCACACCCAGTGCCATGCCGATGTTACCCAGTCTGAGGGGCTGAGTCCTACTGTCGATGACAAGAACTCCAACGTCTTTCCCCAGACGCTTCTTGACCCCTTGTCTTATCCTCTCAGCGCTATCTCGTGAGTCTAATGGCAGTAGAGATGCGAAACCTGCAGGCACGTTGGACTTGTCGACTCCAGCGTTTGCCATGAGTGTGTTGTTCTTTATTGTGAGCAACACATGAGGGATTCCCCCCAGTATCTCATCGGCTTCCTCGATAACAAGCTGAGCGACCTCCGGCAGGAGGTCGAATTGTTCTGAGAGCTCGTGTGCCTTTGATGATACTTCAACATCTGACAACTTGACAGCTCGCCCTTCCGTGGTACCCAAGGGGGTCTCCGCAACGGCCAATATGTCCTGGTCTTGAATCTCGATGCCTGCGCCGTGCAAACCGTCTAGTAGCACATCAAGCATGTCATCGGTTGCTGTGATGATTCGAGTCTTTATCGGAAGAACGAGCAATGTTCACACCGAATGCGAAGCCGTGCCAACACCAAATAAAGCCTCACCATAGGCCCATCTACAAGGCTCCAGACTCTCGTTACCTTGGTTTGTCACCGTCATCTCTCTGCAGCTTCATTCGTGCCCCCATGACGCACTTGTCACCTTTTCTACCGCCCATTGGATTATGTCTTGTGCCCATCGAGTTCATGCACCTAGCTGCAACAGCCGCGCCCATTGCTAGTCCGTCTTCCACAAACAAGAGTTGATGGGAATCTGTCCATTTTGATCCGTCGCCGAGGTGTAGCGTATCACTGATGAGCTGAGGCTTGTTCCCAGTTGTGACTGATCTCCCGGTAAGGCCAAGGGAGGTTTCTTCCAAGACTAGACCCTCGGACTCAGCTACTGTTAGTAGCCTTTGAACTACTTCTGCCTGGGTACGGTCGATTGTGCTAAGTAGGGTTTCTACACCGCCTTTCTCAGTAATCTCCGCTCCCAGTTGCTCCAGGGGTTTCAGGTCAGAACCATCAGTTCCCACATCCACGCCTATGAGAACCACGTTTGACTCGTTGGCGGCCTTCATGTTCACAGGAACAGTACCGAACCTAGAAACATTACTAGGAACTCTTTCGACTCGGATGAGGGAACGGGCTCGTTCAATCCACTCATCGTTGATGACGCTTTCAATCCTCAGTGGAGGAGCGGCAAGGTCCAGCACACACCCACTATTGGGATTCACGAGCCCAGAGCCTCTTGCAAGTGCATCCGGAATTGCCCCCGCCAGACCCGCGAATGACGCGATGGTCTTTGCATAGGGATAACTATCGTCTGTCACTCGACCGGCAAGAGTCGTGCCAAAATCCAGAGTCATAGCAGGGTTGCGGAAATCCACCTCCGTGAGCTTGGCGGCACCCTTTATTCCTGCAGTCACCAGTTCACCCTCCATCTCGTTAGCCACGACTTCCGTGCTTGCAGGAGGTAGAGAACTGGCCACGGCTCCATCGAAGTACACCTTCTTCAGCCAGGTGAAGGAACGTAGACCTGGAGGAAGGTTGTCAGGTGAGAGCGAGGCGGTCATCTTCCTAGGTGGGACACGTGCCAGCAGACATCCATCAGCCAGAGCCTTCACCATGTTTCCTACCTCCTTTGGAGATGCAAAACTGGCCGTTACCCCTGTCGACCTGACTACGAAGTGGAGATCTCTTTCAATGTCCACACGCGAACGCTTGAGGGCTGTGGTGAGAACATCAGCAACAAGCTCGCCAACTGATTGCTGAGTCAGTGCAGTTCCACTTATTGTATGACCAAAGGTAGTTTCTCCTTTCTTTGGAGGCCGTACATCTCGCGTCAGCCGAATTTCCTTGTCAATCTGGAAGATTTCCGCGGTCTGCAAGTTCGTTGTCATCAGGATGCACTTTGTGGTGGTATTGCCCAGCTCCACTGAAGCGACAGTGTAGAACGGCTTCATTCGAAGAGAAGAGACCCCAATAGTGCGTGGTTGCAAGGTCAATCTTTGTCTGGGCATCTCGTCACCATCTTAGAGTAGCTTCTTGAAAGGATGACTCTCAGGAGGTTCCAAACCGATTTCAAGGCGTGCCGACTCTGCAGAGAAGATATCAGCCATGGCGACTGCAGGAAAGACAACGCCGGCGTTCTCTATGGGGCCATAGAGTAGGAAGTTGGCGCCCATAGACTGCACCAGGAGATTAGAAGCGATGTCACAGACCTTGAAGGCTTCCCTGTTCGTCTTTCTGTACTTGCGGAGCCAAGTCCATGATGATGGTGCATTGTGAATCCCTGAACCCACGGGATGTCCATAGATAGTCTTGGCCACGAAAGTGAACGAGGCAGCAGACCCAGCACCAGCTCCCATGGCAGTGATTGCAGTGTCAATCAGTGGTTTGGTCACACCAATGTCCTCACAAAGACTGAGTAGTCCTTGGTCGAAAGCTGCTGTCCCCGATTCAAGAACAGCTCTTCGGCCAGCAATTGACGGGTCCTGTGGATTGAAGGCCAGTACTATCGCGCAGTCATGCCGAATGTCACGAAGAGCCTCAATCTCGTCCTCCGATGCTGCAACATTGATAGAGTTATAGACCGCCCTATCGACAAGTCCCACTTCCTCAGTGTATCGGAGACCTGCTATTCTCACCCCTGGCTGCGTGGAGTCGATGAGGAATGGAGCGTCTGTCAATCCGGCGATGAAGTCTAGATACTTCTCCATGGCTGAGTTGTACTCGGAGAAGACCTGAACCATCGCTGGATTCCCAGTAGTGTCAGACATTTCAATCTGAGTGATGATCATGTCCTCGGCAGTCTTCTTGTCAATCTCCCCCTTGGCGGCATCTCTAACAATCTTGTGACCGCCATAGAAGATAGTGCCAACAAGCACAGTCGGTGTTTCCCCAAGATTGCCTCCAACCTTGACTCCACCAACATTGTAGATGTATTGCTCCTTCTCAAAGAAGAACATACTACTTCAACTCCTTTCCTACACTTATTGTTCCAGGATCCGTGGCCCTTGTTTCAGCACCCACGAATGTCGGATGAACAGAGATGATTGCGCGGGCCGATGATTGCGCGGGCCTCGTTTCTTGCCACGATTGAAGATGATGGGTCAAGTGATACTCGATACTCAGGCAAGAGAGAGATTGATGCTCTAAGAGCCACGGCAGTCGCAGGTCTTGATACTGCAGCAAAGTCAATCCAAATGGCCTCCTCTGGGTACGTCCCCGGATTCCTTGCATTCAGATTACGAACTCTATCTGACTCCGGAATCTCTCCACAGCCTCTATTGGTATGTTCTCGATGTACGGTATTGCACCTGGGGCATCTATTATCTTCCTTGTGTCCGAATCGATGCCTTGCTCATAGAGACACCTTAGAGATGATCCAGTGAGGTGACCCGGTACCTCTGGACCAGCGAGGATTAGAAAACGCACGTAACTGTTGGAGATGACATTGACAATTACACGTTCGATGCCGATGTTCTCCGTCTTGCAGGTACCGATGATTGCATAGTCTGCATCAACGCGAACCTTCTTCCCCAGAGTGCAGACTGCCACACAACCTGAGGGGTCTCCAACCTCAAAGTCTCCGGAGATTGGTGGCCATTTCGTCTTGTTCCCTGACATGGTAACCGATTCCTATTCTTTAGTGATGGGTTCGAATAGCGCTCTGTCAATCCCAAGTGTTTGACCTGCCTCTATAGCTGCAGAATGAATGGCATTGGAAATGAGGGCCACAGCCGCAAACACCGCCTTGGTTCTGACCATCGATCCATACATCAGGCAGTCTGTGGCAAAGAGTTGTGCGGCAACTGTCGAGGCTACGACCGCAGAGAGATAGGTCGGCTCATCACCGAGTACTCCTTCTTTGATGAAGCTCCAAGAAGACGGAGCATTGTGAGGAGCAAGACATGTGGGTAGACCGATTTCCGATTTGATTGCAAGTGTAGTCCGGAACTCAAGGCCGAATCCAGCTCCTACTGGCATAGTTGCAGGATCCACGGCCATCTTGCCTATTCCAAGACGCTCGGCCTCAGACACCAGCTCTCTGATTGTATCCATCCGTTCATTCAACGGCACGCTCTTGGGCGACCAGCCAAGCACAATTGCATTGTTGATTGAGCTTGCCTTCAGGATTTCCTTCTCATCCTCCTTGAGAGCCATGTTAACGGAGTTGTAGATGGCACGGTCGCTAAGACCAGATTCATCGCAAAACTGGATTGCACTTGTTCGTGTCTTGGCCGATGTGGATTCGAAGATGAAAGGCCCATCAAAGTTCTCAACCAACCACTGCAGATGGCGGTTCATTGCCGTAGGAGACCTACCAAACACTTGGATTATGAGAGGATGTCCGGTTTGCTCCGACATACTGATTCCGCTGTCAATCCATTCCTTGGCCAGGCTCTTGTCGAATGTGCCCTGCTTCGTGTCCTCAACAATTGGCTGCCCAGCGAAGAATAGACCTCCTACGAGGACCGTCGGGTTCTCGCCTGGCTGGCCGCCAATTGTGACGCCTCCGAAATCGAACGATTTCTGTTCCTTTTTGAAGACAAACATCGTCTTTCATCCTCTTGTTGGTCTTGGGTGAAGTCTGGAACGCTCCACTGTCTGTAGAATGCTCTCGTACCATCCAATACCCATTATGTGAATTCCGTCCACTCCCTTCAGGCTGCGAATCTCGTCTACGGTTTCTGCTGCAATGAGAAGTCCCTCAGCTCTGCCTGCATTCAGGAGTTCTTCATCCGCCAGACCCTCTTCAGCATCACGGAGCCGGGCAATGATTGCGTCAGATATCTGAATACCAGGAACGTGTGTGTTCATGTATTCTGCCATCTCAGACCCCTGAAGGGGTACTATTCCTGCAAGCACTCTCACATCAAGATTCTCTATCTTTTCCGTGAAGTCTCGGAACCGCTCGACTCCGTACACGGCCTGAGTCTGGAAGAACTGAGCACCTGCATTGCGCTTCTGTTCAATCCGACGGATTTCCTCGTCCGTTGACTGTGCGTAGGGATTGAAAGTAGATCCTAGGAAGAAGGACGGGGAACCTGCGATTTCCTCTCCCTCGGAGTTCGTACCTTTCATCAGCGTGCTGGCTAGCCCTAGACCTCCTACTGAGTCCATCTCTGGCACTATACCTGACCGTGGCTCAACCTTCGCCACGGCTTCATCACCAGTGATGAACAGCAGATTTCGGATTCCAAGTGCAGACGCACCGAAGAGCTCGCTTTGGAGCAACATCTCACTCCGGCTGCGAGTCGCTATATGCATTATCGGCTCAACACCCGCGTCTATTATGAGACGAGCGCAGGCCAAGCTGCTCATCCGTGGGACGCCCAGAGGATTATCTGTGACGTTTATCGCATCACAGTGATTCCTGATCATTTCAACTCGCTCAGCCACCAAAGCTGCATCAGAACCTTGAGGAGGCCCGACTTCGGCTGTCACTACAAAATGACCGCGCTCTAGTAGTTCCCTTAGGTGAGTCTTTGGAAGCATGAGAATCTCTCGTTCATTCGATGTATTGAATGGCGGACACCTCCAGGTCTAACTTAATCTCTTTGGTCAGATGTATTAGTCGATTCTCTTGAGAGAACCGACTGGAAGCTCACTCTCAAGTTTCTGTACCATCTCTGCGCTGAGGATGACCTCCACATGGACAGTTCCACCAGCGAAATCCTGATTCCGTACTGAAGACATGTCGTGCAGTTGGGACACAAGGGACATCGTTTCGTCACTATAGGGTAGTGTGAGAAGATATCGTGTCAGAGAAGGCAGGTTGGAGTCGATGACTTGCACCAGCTCTTCTAGGTTGGTGTTCTTCAAGGCGGATATTGGTACACCGCGAAGTGATTCGTCATTGACGATTTCAAGTCGTTCTTGAATCGCTCCTTCTTCCAAGAGGTCAATCTTGTTGACTGCAACAACCGAGGAGATGCCGTTGACTCCAATTTGCGTGAAGGTTTCTAGGCAAGTATCCAGTTTGCGCCTCATCTCTGCAAGAGAATCGCTTCCGTCAACGACGAGAACGATGACATCTGCCTCTCCGATTTCCATCAATGTCGTATTGAATGCCTGAAGAAGTGACCTAGGCAGGTCACTGATGAAGCCGACAGAATCTGTGAGGACAACCTTGCGACCCTCCAGCGGCAATTCTGTGGACTTTGTTGACAGAGTAGTGAAGAGCTTGTCTGCTACCTCCACTTCTGAGCCTGTCAGCGCTCTATGGAGGGTGCTCTTACCCGCATTCGTGTAGCCTGCCAATGTGACCTCGAGGAAGCCCTTCTTTGACCTTTTCCTCTTCTTGAGCCCTTGCGCCTTGGATATGGAATCCAGCTTTTCCTGGATGACAGCAATTCGCTTTCGAATCTGATGAATACGGAGGTTTAGAAGGTCTTCACCGGCGCCGATCTGCTCGGCAATAGGTCTGTCCCCAGTATGTTCTTTCTGGAGACGCATTCTGATCTGATGACGTTCGAACGGTAGTTCATACCTCAAACGAGCTTGCTCAATTTGGAGCTTGGCCTGTGGCGTCCGCGCCTGTCTATCGAATATCTCAAGAATCAGCTGTGTTCTGTCGCGGACCTCAACTTCCCAACGTTCCATCAAACGGAAGACCTGTCCGGATGTAAGACGCGGTGAGAAGAGCACAACATCAGGCTGGTTGATTTCAATCCAAGTGGCGATCTCCTCGACCTTTCCGCTTCGGATGGCATAGCGTGCCGACGGAGTACTGACTATGTCATACGACTTTGCCACTGAATAGCCTGCTGTCAGGGCTAGAGCTTCGAACTCATCCAATAGGTTCGGCTCATTGTGAGCCCGCCTTTGAATTAGTAGCGCTCTTTCAACCGTCATTGTAGACTAGGCCTCGTGAATCAGTCTTAAAGCGTTGCATTGGTGGCATAGAGAAAGATTCTTGGGTACATATCGGTGGACACCAGAAGGTCGAAAGATGAGCAACTTCGAAGTACGTGCAAAGGATGGGCTAGCACGCGGAGGTAGGTTCACAACCAAACATGGCACTGTGAAGACCCCACTCTTGATGCCGGTTGTTCATCCGGGGAAGTCCACAATCCGACCTACCGAGTTAGTAAGCGATTTCAGATTCCAAATGATAATCACCAACTCCTATATCATCAACTCGCACGATCGATTTAGGAAGAAGGCACTTGGTGAAGGAGTCCACAGTCTCCTCGAGTTTGACGGTCCGGTCATGACTGATTCAGGCACTTTCCAGATGTACCTCCATGGCTTACCCGACGGAGAGATTGATCCCCTAGAGATAGTGAGGTTCCAGAGAGAGATAGGCTCGGACATAGGTACGATTCTCGATGCGTTCTCGGACCCCAAAGTCGGTAGGTCAAAGGTGGAGGAAGATGTCAAGATTTCTCTCGAACGCGCACGTTTATCACAGAATGAGAAGGGTGGCATGCTGCTTGCGGGAACAGTGCAGGGCGGGATCTATCCGGACTTAAGGGAGGCATCTGCAAAGGCTCTTGCCTCAATGGACTTCGATATCCATCCAATCGGGGGCTTAGTGCCACTAATGGAGAGCTACCGCTACGCTGACATCGTGAGAGCCGCCATAGCAGCAAAACAACATCTGCCTCTTGATAGACCAGTGCACCTTTTTGGTTGTGGCCATCCCATGTTCTTTGCTCAAGCAGCCTTTCTCGGTTGTGATTTCTTTGACTCGGCATCTTACGCGAAATTCGCAGAGTCAGACCGAATGTTGTTACCGTCCGGTACAGTTCACCTTGAGAATCTTAGTGAGCTGCCTTGTGAATGTCCGGTCTGTGCTTCTACGAATGCAGACGAGCTGAAGGATGCAGAACAGGATGATAGGGCACTTCTCCTAATGAAACACAATCTCTATGTCAGCGCAGCCGAGATGAGAAGGGTCAGGCAGGCGATACAGGAGGGCAAGCTGTTCGAACTCACTGCAAATCGTGCTAGGGGTCACCCTGCGCTTCAAGAAGCCCTTGATGCGATGTTGGAACTGTACGACCAGCTGAATGTGGTTGGCCCTGTAGGGAAGTCAGCCTCAATCTTCCAGACTGGACCGGAAACAGCAAAGCGTCCCGAGATAATCGGGTTCCATCGAAGGTTGATGGCCAGGTACCCGTATCGAAAGACACACACTGTTCTCCTTGTACCCCATCTCGGTGACAGACCATTCTCAGACACCACAATCTCCGTGTCAGACCTAGTCAAAGGTACAGATCCTGAAAGACTGATAGTCGTCTATGTGACACCCATGGGAGCTATTCCTTGGGAGTTAGAGCATGTCCATCCTGCCCAGCAGTGTGTGTTCTCTAGAACAGTTGACAGTCCTACGCTAGACGCATCTACGAAGAGACAGCTAGAATTCTTGCACACTCTCTCGTATGAGGAAGCAATATGGCTAACGCGCGATACTCCCACCAATGCGCTTCATGACATACTCGGCAGGGAAATCAATATTGAAACAGTGGAAGGGACAGATGAATTAGGCGTAAGCTCATCTGATCACGCACAATCTGATTCTTGGCCGATGAGAAAGGTTCGTGCTTTGCTCGGACACCAATGGGGGATTGAGCCGAAAGCTCTTGCCAAAATGGAGGACTTCGAAATCACCTTCTCAAAGACAACTGGAAAGATACGGCATGTCAGGAAAGGTGAGGAGATAGTATTCACACTGGTACCAAACACTGGCCTTCTCATACCTACTTATGTGGGTGGCCTGGAGCTTCTGAAACTTGGGATATCCCCAGATTACATTGTGACCATGGACAGTTCCATTGCAGAATTCGTTGCCAAAGGGAAATCCGCCCTGGCAAAGTTTGTCAAACATGCAAGTCAAAGCATCATCGCTGGCGAGGAAGTTCTGATAGTTGACGAGGATTCAAACCTGCTTGGTGTTGGACGTGCAGTCCTTGATGGCAAGGAGATGTTAGCCTTCAAGCGGGGTGCTGCTGTGGCTACTAGACATTCGCGGGAACTCTAGTCGGCGGCGCACTCGTGGACATAGGGTGACCTGGCACCTTCCTCAATGCTTCTACACCGCCAATTGGAAGAATCATCACTTCAGACTCAGGAGCATATAGGGTCACTTTGTCACCTCTCTTGAGTCCGGCATCAGGTTCTAGCAGTGCTTGTGCAGCCAGGTCTCCCACCTTGAAGTAGAGTTCCAGCGCATTACCCACATAGATTGTCCGTGTTACATCTCCCGTTATCTCGTTGTCTGTCGGACTTTCTCGGTTCAGATGGAGGTCCTCTGGCCTCATCGCGCATTTTACCTGTTCGTCAACCTCAAAGGGATAGCCGCCGATGGTTGTTCTCCCTGTGACAATCTGATCGTTTGGGATTCTGACCTTGATGCGTTCTCCAGCTGATTCAACAACACCCTCGATGAAAGTGCATTGCCCGATGAAGTCTGCGACGAACACCGTCTGTGGCCTTTCGTAGATTTCCCGTGGCGTCCCAAACTGCTGGACATAACCTTGATCCATTACAGCAACTCTGTCCGAAATGCTCAGGGCCTCATGCTGGTCATGAGTGACGTACACTGTGGTTATGGACATCTCTTTATGGATCCTGATTATCTCTTCTCTCATCTCGACCCGCAGCTTTGCATCAAGGTTCGATAGAGGTTCGTCCAATAAGAGAACACCTGGCTCTATCACCAGCGCCCGTGCAAGCGCCACACGCTGCTGCTGGCCACCCGACAACTGATGTATGTGCCGATGCCCTAGGTCTTCCATCCGCACAAGACTGAGTGCCTCGCCCACTCGCCGTTCAATTGCACTCTTGGTGTACTTCATTCCGTTGATTCGCTTCAACTTCAGCCCGTATGCTACATTATCAGACACTGACATGTGGGGCCAGAGGGCATAGTTTTGGAAGCACATTCCTGTGTTCCTCTTATGCGGGGGCACCCCTGTCACGTCTCTATCGTCGAAGTATATTTTGCCTCGGTCTGGTGCGTAGAAACCAGCAATCAGACGTAGAAGAGTTGTTTTTCCGCATCCTGATGGACCGAGGAGGGTAGAAAGCTCCTCTTCTTCAAGAATCATGTTCACTTCATCAGTTGCGACAACATCACCGAAAGTCTTACGCAAGTTCTCCATTCTAATCTCTACCAAGTTGTTCACCTCAGATGCCTGTAATAGCAGCGGACCTAGCTCCCAGGATTCTGTTGGTCACCGTAATAACAATCCATTGCATACTCATTAGTACAACTCCTAAGCAGGACGCACTGGCCGGCCCACCGTAGGGTCCAATCATATCCAGCACTCGAGATGTCCAATATGTCATGGGTGCTTCTGAGTGCCCAACACTCCCTAATATCAGACTCGTGCTAACCTCGCTCACTGAATACACAAATGAAAGAAGTGATCCAGCAAGAACACTTACACCTATGAGGGGGAGAGTGATCTTGACGAAGGTTCTGTTCTTGCTGGCCCCCAAGTTCTGAGATGCTTCTTCAAGAATGACAGGCGTAGACATTATCCCTGCGTACGCCGCTCTGACCGTGAACGGAAACTTACGCACCGCATATGACATGACTATGAGAAAGGCAGGATGCCCCGATGGGAATATCGGAGTAGCATAATATAGCGTGAAGAATCCTGTGGCAATCACGATTCCAGGAAGAGCAATTGGCGAAGTGACAAGCAAGTCAAGTGCAGTCCTACCGGGGATGTCCTTTCTGGCAATTATGTAGGCAGCGCTTGACCCCAGGAGTACGATGATTATGGTAGCAATCACCCCATACGTAAGCGTGACATTCACCGAGTTTGCCACATCAGGAAATGCCCATAACACATCATAGTTGCTCAGAGTCCATTCATTAGGGAATAGGCTGGTAGGTGCCCAGTCTCCAGCCAACGAAATCATGATGACACTGATTTGAGGTATTAGAGCAAGAAACAGAACAGGAATCAGAATGGCATACAGTAGTAGTGTCGCCCTCCTGCTTATTCTTCTGGTCCTCGGGTTCCATTGTCCACCTTTGGTTCCGGAATCATAGGACCTCAACGACGTGTATTTCCGAATAGCTATAAACCCCACGAGTGCGAACACAAGAAGCAAGATACCTATCGCAGGTCCTTTAGGATCGACTTGGCCCGATTGAGTTGCGACATTCGCCCAGACTTGAAAGGCAAGAGTGTTTCTGGCTGATTGGTGATCTTGGAAGACGATAGGCGAACCAAGATCCTCGATGCTGAGAATGAATGTCAAGATAGCTCCAGCCTGAATTCCAGGCATTGCTAGGGGAAGTGTAACAGACCGAAACAACCGGAACCCTGTTGCACCTAGATTCTCGGCTTGCTCCTCTAAAGATGGATCTATGCTCATAAACGAAGAGTATGCGTTTAGATAGACCAACGAGAATAATGAGAACGACTGTACGAATATCATTGCAGCAAGTCCTCGCAACCATATGCGAACCGGCAGAATGTGTAACGTATCATAGAACAGCTTGTTGATGAACCCATCAAATCCCAAGAAGACTTTGATGCCAATAGCACCAACAAATGGGATTGCCAGGATTGGAAATATCAAGAGTGTACGAATCACTCTCTTTCCCACGAATTCGTATCGTGCTATTATGAAAGCAAAGAAGACTCCAAGGAGAATAGAAGCCGCGGTAACAATAATAGCGACGTAAATCGAGTTGAAAATGGCTCCCAGGTCGGGACCCCAGATTGCCAAGAGATTGACCGCTGGGAGAAAGCCCGCACCGTTAAGGTTTGCTCGGAAGTCTATGTTGCCAGTAGCCTGATTGAATATGAAAGGCCAGATGTTTGGGTCTCTGAAGAGACTGGCGATATGGTCTAGTGTGAACCCTCCAGCAGCATCTTGGAAGGAAAACACCACCACACTCAGGATAGGCAATACAAGGAATGTGGTGAAGACTCCTATGACCGCAACGAGTTGAATTGTAGTGAGGGCGTCCAGCTCACGACGTATTTGCCGTGCGCCAGCACGAATTCTTGTCCTAGATCTGGAAGCCAACTGGCGACTGTTAGTCAAGGGGTGCCTAAAGAAACCCCCAAATCGCCTAACGCCACGAATGATGAAAGAACCTGCAGCCCTGACTCTTCGTGAGAACGCTGAAGCTATCTTAAAGGGAGCACCCTTGAGGTAGCTCACCAGAACGCTCCGACGATCAGCCGGAACGAGCTCGGAATCAACCTCAAGGGTGTCTGTATCTTGTGCTTCGATTTCTTCGCTAGAGCTCAATGAACTCCGACGCCTTTCATCGTTTCTCAGTTGAGACTATGTCTAGGATGTTGGCACTGTCGCCTTCACTGCATCATACTGACCATTAGCCAGAGTCGTCCATTCGTTCTGGAACCAGGTCAGAACGGCCGATTCAGTCAGATAGCTGTTGATTGACTGAGCGTAGGCCAATGTGAATGCCCCGCCGGTTACTGTAGCGTTATAGTCGCCAACAGTGATTATCTGGGACATTGCAGCTGCGTAGGTGTCCACTTGAGCCTCTGTGATCCAGCCATTGCTCCTAGCAGTCACAATGGCGTTCCAGCATTCGACAAGCTTGGTCTGTGCATCGTAGAACACAGCCTCGAAGTAGTACTTGAATGAGTTGCTGACACTAAGAGATTCAGCATCAGAGAAGTCAAGTCCTGTACTAGTCTTGGTCGTGTTGTATGCAAGGTAAAGCGCGTCATGCAAAGCCTCGTTGCCGGTAGGCACAGGCTCCGCAAATGCTGCTTCGATAACTGGTAGCCTCATTGCACTCGGATCAAGCCAGACAGCTTGGCCCTCGGCCGATAGTACATAGTCAACAAAGACCTCAGCGAGGTCCTTCTGTGTACTCGTTGCGGCGACAGCAATCGGATCTCCATTGATGACAGTGTAGTCGCTGGGCACGATATAGTCACAGACTCCGGGTCGGTCATATGCGGACTGATAGCCGTAGAAGTCAATCGAGAATGCAACTCCTACTGCGCCATTGTCCACGGCGGCCTTGACAGCCGATGAGCCGCCAGGAAACTGGGAGTTACCCGCGATACGCGCCAGTAGGTCCCAACCCGCGTCCCATCCATAACCTTGAGAGATAATCTCATAGCATCGCCTGTTTGACGATGACCAGGGCGCGTTTGACATCGCAACCGAGGGCAGAAGTGGCAGATACTTGCCATATGTCCAGTTACCGAGGTCCACCCAAGTTTCGGGTGTTGGAAGGCTCCATTGGGTAAGGAAGTAGTTGTTGGTCGTAAAACCGAATGTTGATACTGCTGCGGCAATCCATGCAGTTTCGTTCAGCGAGTTGTTTCTCTTCAGGTCAACTCCACCAAACTCATCAGGAACCCTCGCCTCCACTGTCTGCATCCGCGTACTGGTCAGTGGTTCTAGGCGATTGTCAACCATCAGCTGGTCGAAGACGGTCGGGCCTCCTCCCCAGACAACATCAGCGTCGCCTGCATCAATAATATCATCCCACTGCGCATCCGGAGGATCATACCACTCGATTGCAGTGATGTTGTAATCATCCGCGAGGTCGGTGGCCAAGAATGCAGTTTCGTAGAGATTCTGCAATGCGACACTATGTCGAGTTAGAATCTCAAGAGTATGCCCTGGTGGGGGTGTTGTGGTTGTTGTGGTGGTGGTCGTAGTGGTTGTTGTGGTCGTAGGTCCAGGTAGACCGCCGAGCATAACAAAAGCTACTCCGGCAACACCGATAATCACGATTACAACTATAGCAATAATCATGTTCCGACTGCTGCCTGATGTATATTCGCTCATTTCTCACTCCTCTATCACTTGAACAGAATATGTTCTATCCATGTTCTGTTGCAATGTAAGGGTGTTCAACATGCCTATAAGTCTCATCTTTATTCGCGACTCATTTTGAACAGATTTCTAGCTTCATTGAGGCTTCACAGAGCAAGTTCGAAAAACGCTGAACTCAAATCAGAATTTCGGCAGACTCATCGGTTAATGAAATCAGCCTGCGGTTCCACAAATCTTCTTATGGAAATAATACAAGCGGATTGTGCCAGCGCGTCTGGGGGGTAAAGACATGGCTCATAGGCCTGAAACCGAACTGGTGGAAAACGAAATAGAGCTTGGGATAATTCGCTCGTTTGGTTGGTCGATAATCGAATTCGAGGCCTCTCTGTTTCAGAAGTATCTTCACATTTCAGCACCGGCCTCAATCATGACTGAGCAGGATTTCAAGAAGCACCTCAAGGAGATGCACTCCAAGGGTTATGTTTCTCCGCTTGAGTTTCAAGGCAAGAGAGCATGGAGAAAGCTTGTAGTTGAATCAGATCTCGAGGAAGAGTTGCAGGATGAAGAGGAGATAGGACGGATAATCGAGAGAGCTCGTGAAACTAGAGCGAAGATGAAGAAGAAGCGACTATCCCCTCGTGACAAGCTTGTCACCGAATCTCGAGTTATTGCGGAGGAGATTCTTCGCACCTTGAAGCGAAAGGTACTGAAAGGAGAGCTCACAGATATCGAGGTGACAGAAGTGCTTCAGCTTCATATCAGGGGCATGCGCCGTGCACTTGCAGGGTCTTCAAGCGAGTTTCTCGAGTACGTAAGAACTAACCTTCCTAGCATGAGAAAGCCCATGGAGAAGATTCTCCGGTCCAAGGGAGAGGATGTGCTCCTTCTCAGCCTCAGGCTCATAGCCGCTGGTTGAACTGGACTAGAATGACCTGCTGGTCAAGAATTCTGATAGAGATATCAAGAACTCCAAATACTCCGGGTCAAGCGGCGGATTGGTGTTGCTGAGTGCATCCTGAGCCGCCTTGAGAAGGTCATCGCGTATCTTCTCAGTCGCCTCAAGCGCACCTGATTCTCGAAACAAGGTTCGTACCTCTTCCACCTCGTCCTCTGACATGTCTGCTTTGCCAAGAAGATTCTGAAGGGTCTTCTTCTGCTTGGCATCGCTCTTCTTGAGAGCCTGAATGAGAAGCATCGTCTTCTTCGCCTCTCTAATGTCTCCGGCAGCCGACTTTCCTGTTACAGACTCGTCACCAAACGAACCAAGGATATCATCCTGCATCTGGAAAGCCTGTCCGACTTTCACGCCGAACTCACTGAATGCTCTCAATTGAGCCTCGCTAGCCCCGGCAATGGTAGCACCCATTTGAAGGGCCTTTTGAAACAGCGTGGCAGTCTTTCTATAGACCATCTCAAGGTACGTGTCTTCACTGACATCTGGTATTCTAATCATGGACATTTCAAGCAATACACCCTCGACAAGGTCACTGAATCCCTTCTGGTAGTATCCCAATAGCTTCATAGCAACCTCAGGTTCCAATTCAGAATGAGTTATCGCCTCACCCCCAAGATTGATGAGAGAGTCTCCCCCTAAGATTGCGAGAGTCATACCGAAGTCTTCTGCTCTGTCCTGACCGGCATCAAACTGCTCCTTCAGCCAGTCCCGATATCGGGCATGGAAGGTTGGACCACCGCGTCTTGTTTCATCATGGTCAATTAAATCGTCATGGAGAAGTGAACCGTTGTGAAGGATCTCCAGTGAACAGGCTGCTCGGTAGAGATGCTTAACATCGACCTGCTTCCTCACAGCCTTGTGCGCAACGACGAAAGCCAATGGTCGGAGCCTCTTCCCACCACGCATGATATATTCCTTGATGTTGTCATAGTACTCATCATGGGTCGGGCCCATATGATGCGCCTCGCTGCGCTTCCACGATATGAACTCGTCAAGGGCGGCGTCTATCTTCTCGACCTCTTCCTTCCAAATCTCGTCGAAACGGCTCATGTGGACCCCTCTCTCGAATGAGCTACACACGAATCAGAGGTAGGCTCCTTTTTAGAGTTTCCAAAGTCCTGAACTCTAATGGAGGAGTGAGCGAACCCATCATCGTTCGCCAAAGGACCTTTGATATGCTTACTGGCCGACGATTTCTATCCCGTTCAGAGCAATCGTTGGCATAGCGTAGTTGGAATTCACTTCGAGGTCAGACCCAATCATCAGCTCCCTACCTATTGCTTCAAAGAGGTTGCCGACCAACAGAGAGTAACGTATCTTCGTGGTCAGCT
>LRSK01000219.1 GCA_001563325.1 Candidatus Thorarchaeota archaeon SMTZ1-83 | reverse complement strand
TTCGATTTCTAGATATGACTGATGAAAGGATGCTGTGTGAAGAGCAAAAGATGTCTACTGACTGTTTGAGAAGTATGGAAGGAGCGCGACTAGCGCGCCCTTGCGAGGCCGTCCAACCCAGTCCGTTTGTTTGCGACCGGGTCTTCATCCGCCGCCAGTCACGAGCTCCTTCCTGACTAACTCGCGGCCCTCTTCGTCGACCACGACGAAATGAGCGCCGCATGATAGTCAGCAGTCATAGCACCGCACAACCATCTCAATCAGGTTGAGCAGTCCTTCAGGGATTTCTTCAGTCATCGTTCTCTTTGCCCCTTGACTAGGTTTTAACCAGTGGGTCTGGCAGTTTTAGGTCTTTGTGTGCCTCCTGTTCGAAGATCTGCTTCGCAGCGGTCATCAAAGACTTCTCAATGCCAGCAATATTGTTGTTCGTCGCGACGACCAGGTTCGCCTTTGTGAGGATTCCCTTCTCGTCTGACTCGTAGTTATGTAGTAGGATACCTCGTGGTGCCTCCACGATTCCTACTCCCTCACCGGCCTTCGGTTCGACATCAGAGAGCTTCACATCAGTGCTCACGATGTCTGGGTCCTCCAACAGAGTCTTGATCCACTCTGCGGCTTGGACCATCTCCACTACGCGCGCATAATGGAATGCAAACGTATGATGTGAGGGTCGACCTACCAGCTCGCGCATTTCTTTGAGAGCCGCGTCTGCCAGTGGCGTTGCCATCCGCTCATTGACATTGCACCGGGCGAGGGTGTTGGCGCGCCAGACGCCCTCTGGATATCCAGCGGGTTTGTAGTAGATGTGAGTCGCATAGCTGTGCTTCGGGATGTGCTCACCATAGTACTTCGTGTACTCATGGGGCTCGAAGTCAGCGACTATCTCTCCGTCAGGGTCTTGGACCCTTACCGTGCCGTCATAGATGTCTAGCGCGCCCTCATTTGATAGTCCTATGTAGTAGGTTGGAGTGACTGCCACTTTTGTTATCACGTCGAGATATAGGTTGACAACAGTCTTGGCGAGATCAACAGTCTTGTTGATGTTTTCCAACATCTCCGGTACTTTGTTCAGCCAGTCGTCACGTTCCTCTTCTTTCAAGGGTGAGAGCATTCCACCCGGAATTGCAGTCACTGGGTGGACCGCCTTCGCACCAACAGTTCTACAGAGTTCCTGGCCAAACTCCATGAGCTTAATTGCCTGAACGGCCACATCAGGGAGGTGCTTCAGTACCGCAGCCACGTTCCGGACTGCAGGATCCGCGAAAGGCCCGAAAACGAAATCCGGTGCCGCTAAAGCATAGAAGTGGATGGCGTGAGAAGATAGTTGCTTGGCCTCTATCAGCAGCCTGCGCAGCTTGACAGCGGCAGGAGGTGGTGTGACATCCCAAGCAGCCTCAACGGCCTTCACTGAGGCTAGATGATGTGGAATCGGGCAGATTCCGCAGATCCTGGGTGCAATCCGTGGAGCCTCCTCCATCAAACGGCCAGTCAAGAATCTCTCAAAGAATCTGGTGCTATTGATGTTAAACTGCACATCCTTGACCTGTTTCATGTCTGCAGACAGCTTGATAGTGAGTGAGCCATGACCCTCCAACCGGGTCACTGGATCGATTCGAATTGTCTTGTCCTTGCTCATCTGCTCTTGGCCTCCTCTCGCTTGATACGAATTCTCCCTAGATGACTAGTCGGATAATCGAACCTCCAGAACATCCCAATCGCGTCTTTGACTTGGTCCTTCATCTGTTCGGGGTCGATTGGTGCATATGATCCAAGCATCGAAATCGTTGCCGCACCGTGGTCTTGTGTTATCGGAGGTGGAGGACCAAAGCATCCTCGGCATGTCGTTCCCTTGTTCACACATTGGCCCTCGCAGAGACCCCAGGTCGCCGACCCCATGCATATGTACCCCTGTTCAAGAAGACACCGATCAGGGTCTGCATGGCCTGTGAAAGGTCTGAGTATCTCTTCAATCGGGGTCTCCTTCTTCTCGCGGTCGCAGTAGTGGCAAACCGTATGAGGTGGTAGGTCGATTGGTTTCCCTTCAAGTAGAGCAGTCACTGCAGTCAGAATCAGTTTGGGCGTCGGTGGGCAACCTGGAAGGTAGATGTCGAAGTCCACAATGTCGCTATTTGGAACAACAACAGGCTCGATGCTAGGCAAGTTCTCACTGGGAACCTCACCTCCACTGAAAGTCTTGTTGTTCCTGAACTTCACGTCGTAGCATTCTTCGATATCGTAGAAGTTGGCCATTCCTGGGATTCCACCGAAGCACGAGCACGACCCAAATGCAATCAGCACCTGACACTTGTCCCGCATTATCTTGAGCAGGTGAACATCCTCCGCAGTACGTGCCATGCCTTCGTACAGTCCTACAACAATCGACTTGTCGGGGTAGCCCTCTAGGTGATGAAGCTTGAAGTCTGCTACTGCCTGCCAATACTTGATATCTAGGAGGGGAAGCACATCTGCGAGCTTTAGATGGATGTCTACCAGGCTCTGGAAACATCCCCAGCAACTGCTACCCTGACCCATTGCTATTGAAACTGGATCTGCCATTTTCAAACCTCCTTCAGTCCAAACACCAATTCATGATGTTCTTCTCCAGTGATCTCCACTTTGCCCCAACGAAGAAGACCCAATAGATTCCACATGGTGACCTGCTTAGTTAAATTCGTCTTCTCTGCAATCTCGCTGACCCTGGCTGGTCCAGTCGAGAGTTTTTCTATGATGGAGTTGCGCTGGGCCAGCACATCTCCATAGTTCTGGTTGAAGTACACCGGAAACTCAGTCATATCCACGACCTCCCTATAGGACCAACTTCCTTGACTTGTTCTATCAGCTTCGTCACGCCATCCGCGAATGTCTGTGCCTCAGAAGCACTGGCCCATTGCAGTCGAATCCGCCGTGAGTCTATTCCGGCCTGCTCGACGGCAAGCTCGATTAATGCCCAGCGAGCTCTGAGCTTCAGGTTGCCACTTGTGTAGTGGCAGTCCCCTGGGTGACATCCCGATACCAATACGCCATCAGCGCCCATATCGAGTGCACTAAGGATGAACTCGGCATCGATTCGACCCGTGCAGTTCACACGGATAATCCTGGCGTTGGGAGGATATTGAATCCTACTCGTGCCGGCCAAATCTGCACCAGCATATGAGCACCAGTTGCAGCAAAAGGCAGCAATCCTTGGTTCCCATTCTTTGGCTACTTCTGACTCGGCTTCTGCTTGAGCAGTCACTAAGTGGCACCTCCTCTAGGTTCAATCGGGCATAGATATGCTTCAACCATTGCCATAATCTGGTCATCGGTTGAGTGCAACATTACGATCGCAGAACTGGGACACGCAGCAGCACAGGTTCCGCATCCGTGACACTTGGCCTCGGTCACATGAGCGATGGGGGGATCCTTTGACTCATCCATCGCTATCGCTCCATATGGGCACGCAGATATGCAGGTGTGGCACGAAGAACATAGTTCCTCAATCACGTTGGAGACAGTAGACTCAATCTCCACCTCACCTCTTGCCATCAGACCCACGGCCTTTGCAGCTGCGCCACTTGCATCTGTAATGGCCTCAGCCGCTCCCTTGGCGGCTTGGGCACCCCCCGCAATCATTATGCCCGCCGTGTGAGTTGTCAGAGGTGCTAGCTTCACGTGCTCTGGGTTAAAGAAACCATCAGGGCTCCGGGTCAAGCTGAAGACCTTAGCTACGTCATCAATTCCTTCGGGAGGTACCATTGCTGATGCAAGAATCAACATGTCTGGTTCTAGGACAAGCTTGTCGTCGGAGAACACGTCATGCCAGTGAAGTATAATCTTCCCATCTACTATCTCAGTCCTGGGTTTCCTGTCTGGTGGAAACTTGCTATAGATGACATGCTTGTGCCGAGCCTCTCTGTGTATTGCCTCGTGTCCTCTTCCATAGGTTCTGAGATCCTCATACAGAATCACTATTTCATCTGCGATATCCTTCAGCTCACTAGCAGACTTCGCAACAGCAGTGCAACATACTCGTGAGCAGTGTTCATGTCCCTTCACCCCTGGTTCTCGGGAGCCGACACAGCCAATATACGCCATTGTTCTTGGGGGCTCTCCGTTGCTTGGTCTAAGCACCTCTCCCCTGAGCCGCATCTCCTCCACTTCTGCCAAGGTAAGGATGTCTGGGTGCTCTCCGTATCCGTAGTACCCCTGTGGTTTGAAAGGCTGGACTCCCGTAGCCACGATTATTGCGCCAACACGATGGGTCTCTTCCTTTCCGTTGGATGTTGTGCTGATATCGAAGTTTCCGATGTATCCATCCAAATCAGTCACAGTGGCGTTCGTAAGGACTTTGATTCGTGAATGGTCCTTGACTCTCTTGATGAGTTGGTTGGTCAGTGTAGTACCCTTTTCTCCTGTGGGATAGACGCTAGCCAGCTTGGCCACGTGACCTCCAAGCTTCCCTTCTCTCTCAACAAGCACAACACTGAACCCACGATCTGCAACATCAAGAGCCGCCCGGAGCCCTGTCACACCTCCTCCAACAACGAGAGTCACAGGTTCCACTTTGACTGTCTTTACAGGTAGACTCTGTAGAAGAGCAGCTCTTGCCACGGCCATTCTCACCAAGTCAACGGCCTTTTCGGTCGCAGCCTCTGGCTCGCGCATATGGCACCAGCTCACATGCTCACGGAGGTTGACCTGCTCAAACAGGTATCTGTTCAGGTCAGCCTCTTCGACGACCTTCCTAAAGGTCGGCTCATGCATTCTCGGACTGCAACTGGCAACAACAACTCGGTTCAGGTTGTGTTCAGAGATCTTCTCCTTAATCAGTTGCTGACCCGAGTCTGCACACATGAACATGAAGTGAGTTGCAAACTCCACGTGAGGGAATGACTCCGCCGTCTTAGCAACCGTTTCTACATCAACTGTACCAGCGATGTTATGTCCGCAGTGGCAAACGAAGACACCTATCCGCGGGATTTCGGTTCCTTCAGCTGTTCCAGCTTCTGCTTCTGTCAATCTAGTTCACCTCCCTTTGAGAGCACTATCGTGGCTCTCATGGCCGCTGCGCTTCCAGCGGCAACGCTATCTGGAATGTCTTTTGGTCCATCGGCGCATCCACAAGTGTAGATGCCATCAACGTCTGCATCCACTGGATACAGAAGAGGATGTTCCACCTTGACGTATCCGTCGTTATCAAGCCTGACCCCCATGTCTTTGGCAAGCTCCTCCATCCCAGGAGAGGGCATGATACCAGGACTGAGAATGACAAGATCGTGCTCCTTTTGCATGAATGTCAAGGTTTCAATGTTCTCCACTCGTACCAACACATTCTGGTCATCTGTTTCCACGATTTCGGCCACACGCCCTCTAACGAAATTGATGCCAAAACGTGTCTTGGCCATCTCATAGAACTCTTCAAAGCCCTTTCCGAATGCTCGAATATCGGCGTAGTATACAGTAACATCGACCGCTGGGTTGTGCTCCTTCGCCATGACAGCATTCTTGATACCGTACATGCAGCACACACGGCTGCAATACGGTACACCTTTTCCGACGTCTCTTGCTCCAACGCACTGCACAAAACCGATTGAGGTCGGTATCTTGCCGTCGCTGAGACGTACGAGATGCCCGCCAGTAGGCCCTGCCGCATTTATGAGACGTTCATATTCCATTGCTTCAATCACATTGGCGAATTGCTCATACCCAAACCTTGGATATTCCTTGACATCGAAGGTCCTATACCCTGTTGACATCACGATGGCTCCAACGTTCAGCTCGACTATCTCATCCTTCATGCTGTGGTCTATGGCTTCGCGTGTGCACGCCTTTACGCACTCCATGCACTCAGAGCAGACGGTGCAATTCAGACACCGACCTGCTTCAGTGATTGCCGTTTCCTCATCAAAACCGAGTTCAACCTCATCGAAGGACATACTTCCGCGTTGTGGCCGGATTCTTGGCATCTCTGCCCTTGGATGGGGTTCGAGCCTTCTTCTGCGGATATCCTCAGGAGACACCTCGATGAAGGTTTCCGGACGCCCATCCTTGAGGTCAAGCCCTCGAAGGAACCGATGAATCGACTCCGCGGCGACATTGCCATGTCCGACCGCTTCGACAACAAGCCCTGGACCAGTCGCCAAATCCCCGCCCGCAAAGACCTGACTCATGCTTGTCTGCAGAGTGACTGGGTCGACCTCGGGAGTGCCCCATTCAGTCACTTCAAGTTCAGAATGTGGACCGTGTGGATCTGCCCTCTGGCCAATAGCTATTATCATGTTGTCAAATGGTATCGAGAACTCGGAGCCGGGAATCGGAATGGGCCTACTTCGGCCTGAGTCGTCTGGCTCACCAAGTTTCATTCTAATGCACTTGACACCGATGATGCGACCTTTGGATTCAATCACCTCGATTGGGTTGGAGAGGACCTTGAGCTCTATGCCCTCCTCAATCGCGTCTTCTATCTCACTGGCAATGGCGGGCATCTGTTCTCTAGCTCTACGATATACTATCGTGACGTGCTTTGCACCAAGTCTCTTGGCTACTCTTGCGGCATCTATTGCTGCATTTCCGCCTCCGATGACCGCCACACTGTTGCCCAGTGGGACCTTCTCTCCTCTGTTCACTCTTTCCAAGAAATCCACTGCGTGGTGGACACCTTTTGCGTTCTCACCTTGGATTCTCAGTTTGGAGCTGAGCGGGGCTCCTGTGCCGAGAAAGACTGCTTCGAAGCCCTCTTTGAGCAGAGCTTCCACAGATGTAATGGTCTTGCCTGTTTCAATCTTGACACCCATGGACTCGATGATCTTGATTTCGGCAGCCAGTATGTCTCTCGGGAGTCTATACTCGGGGATCCCGTAACGGAGTAGACCTCCAGCCTCCTCTCTCTTCTCGAAGACAGTGACGGGATATCCCATCTTGGCAAGCTTCTCCGCACATGTCAGACCTGCAGGTCCAGCGCCTACGACCGCCACTTTCTCTTTCTTATCAATGGTTGGTGGTTCAGCGTGGTAGCCACCAGAGCGATGCTCATTGTCATGGAGCCAACGATGGAGATTGCGTATACTGACACTTTGGTCCACGTTTGCCCGTTCACATTTCTCTTCACATAGACCTGGACAGACACGTCCAAGAGAACCCGGAAACGGGATGGCATCACGAACCAGTGCAAGTGCAGCCTCGTGATTCCCATTTCTCATTAATGCCGTGAAGCCCTGAGGATTGACATGCGCTGGACACGCCACCTTGCAGGGGGCCTGTCCCCTCTTGTCAATCGTGTGTGTATTTGGAGTGGCCTGCGGGAATGGAATATAGATGGCCTTTCTGAAGCCTATGTTCTGGTCGAACTCATTCGGGACTTCAATTGGACACACAGGGATACAGTCACCACATCCCGAACACTTGTCGGGATCAACGTACCTTGCCTTTCTGAGCACCTTCACCTTGAAATCGCCGGCCTCTCCTGACATCTCCTTCAGTTCGGAATAAGTCAGAATCTCGATATTCGGATGGTGTTGGACTTCTGACAGTCTCGGTGTAAGAATACATGCACTGCAGTCCAGGGTTGGGAAGGTCTTGTCGATCATGGCCATTCGGCCACCGATGCTGCTAGATTTCTCTAACAGATAGACCTTGAAACCTTGATTTGCGATGTCTAGCGCTGCCTGCATTCCAGCAACGCCGCCGCCCACGACAAGAGCGTTGTCCGACCACTGCTTCTTCGAGGCAGCGACCTTCGGCTTTGCACGCTCTACCGTCACCTCTTTGCCTCCTGCTCTCGGTGGAGGGCCTTGCTTTCAATCCTGTGCATGAACTCTAGAAGCACGGTAGGACGGATCTTGTTCAATGGAATGCCTAGAGTATCTTCATCGATACCCATCGCAGCGCCCATGAACTGGGGCAGTGTCAGTACAGGTATTCTATCACGACCTGCACTTCCCTCACCGAATTGCACTTGCGTTAGTTGAATGTTACAAAACACACATGCAGTTACTATGCCGTGAGCACCCACAGCTTTGACATTGTCAACCTTCTCACGCCCAATCACGTTTGCTACATCCTCGTCCATGGCCAACAAGGGGCCGCCGCAACATCGAGTCTTGCCAGCATAGTCAACGGCCTGTGCGCCGCAAATCTCAATGATATCGTCTATTACTCTCGGAACTTCCGGATCGTCAACTTGGACTATGTCGTATGGACGAGTAACATGACAGCCATAGTGTGCAGCTAATCTTATCCCGTTATAGGGCTGAACGACTGCACGGCTTATGGCATCGTATCCTACGTCGTCTCGAAGAACCTGCAGAAGGTGCTTGACCTCCACCTTCCCAGTGTATTCCAGGTCCTCTTCTTTCAGAAGCTCATTGACCTCGGCTTTCAGATCAGGTTCTGTGTCTAGGAGATGCTTATTGTGTTTCAATGATCCTGAGCATGCACCGCATATTGCCAGAATGTCCTTTTCGAATCTTTCAGCGAGAGCGAGGATTCGCGCCCCCATCGCGGCAAATGCAGTTCTATTGATTGATTCAACATACTGTGCACCACAGCAGTTGGCATCCTTCATATCATAGAGCTCAATCCCAAGATTCCGCAGAACAGCCTTTGTCGCAGCTTCATACGCTGACAACCTCACAGGAGTAGTGCACCCAACATAGAGAAACAGGTCTTTCATTTGGCATCCTCTCCTTTGAAATACTTGTCCTTCACCTTCTTCGTGAATTCACTGTCCCATGCTAAGTCTGTGTCCAGCCCCAAGTCTTCTCTGTCATCTTCGATGAAATCAGAGTAAGCATCAGCCAACATCCAGCCATCCTCAAGGACCTTCTCCACGGTGCTCTTGAACACTTCTGGAATATGCCCTTCGCGAGCGGCGATGTGTCTGACCGCCTGGAAGATCTCGGCAGGGCTAACGTCTTCTTGACATCTCTCTTCACACATGCGACATGTCATGCATAACCACGGAATGTCGCTCTTGAGCACCTCTTCTCTCTTGCCCAAGATAATCTTCTGAATCAGCTGGCGAGGACGATACTTCTCAGAGGCTGAAGAAACAACACAACTTGCCGTGCAGATCCCACATTGGATGCACTTGTTGATTCCTTCTCCACCAGGTTCAGCAGCTACCTCCTTGGCAAAGTCAGAGGAAGGAGTATGCTCAGTTGACTCACTTGATTCTGATTGAGCTCCCATGTTCGGTCGACCTCTTCCCAGACGGCACTATTGCCAGCTGGTGACCCCGTGGCATTGAGGAACCAGCATATTGGTGTGCCGTCCGTAGAATTCTATGTCCGGAACATTCCCGACTCCAATACTTCTGCATATATCTATGACGGGTCGAAGATGGCCTAATCGTAACACGTTAACTTCCGTTACCGTAAATTATCGACTCGATGTATGTTTGAAATCGACACGATGGTCAAGAAACGTGAAATTGCCGCTACCGAAAGCGTGCATTGACCGCATAGAGTGGTTTCCTACGCGGCCAGTCTGTCTTTCGTGTGTTTACGACCTCTGTCGCTATGCACCAAGCTCCGGGAGTTGACTCTTGGCTGCAACTTTAATCATGGGCATTATCTGTCTGGCTCGGAAGTGCTTCATGTCTATTGCATTTTGCGGACATGCTGCACTGCATGTCCCGCAACCTTGACATTGCTCCTTGGAGATCATCATTAAGTCTTCTTCTAGATGCGGAGCGCCGTAAGGACAAACGTCAGCACAGAGTTCGCACTTGATGCACTTGTCGGTGTCAATCTCAGCGTATATCGGCTCAATGTTGAACTTGCCTGGACCCATTAGAGCCTGTGCCTTGGCGGCCGCGGCTTCTCCCATCGAAACGGCCTTGGCTATATCCATTGGACCGAGACAGGAGCCGGCTACAAAAACTCCATCTTGGAAGGATTCCACAGGACGGAGTTTCGGATGTGCACACAGGAAGAATCCGTATTGGTCGGTGTTCATTTTGAGCTTTCGGGCCATTTCCGGATTGTCATGTTGCGGGTGCAACGCCGTGGCCAAGACGACCATGTCGTATGTCAGTCCGATGTTCATTCCTGTATAGAGGTCCTCTGCGTACACTTTGATATTGTCAGTCTTCGGGTCTTGCTCCAATTCGGACGCTCTTCCTTTGACTATAACAACTCCCATTTCACGGGCTCTTTGATATAGCTCCTCGTACCCAGTTCCATGAGTCCGTACGTCCATTGCGAACATGGTCACTTCAGTTTCCGGGTACTTCTCCTTAATCTGGGTCGCTTGCTTGAGTGAGTTCTCACAACCCACATAGCAACAGTAATCTCTGTCGAATCTGGCATCACGGGACCCTACACATTGAAGGAAAGCTACACTTGATGGGGTCTTGCCATCAGTTGGTCGTTTAATCTTGCCAGCGGTTGGCCCGGCTGCGTTCGTCAACCTCTCAAACTGAGCGTTTGTGATGAGGTTGTTGAGAATACCGTAACCGTACTCTCTCGTATCTACGGGCTCGTACGACTCGAATCCGGTAGCCACAATTACTGTCCCGACGTTTAACTCCACAATCTGATCAGTCATATTATGATCGATGGCGTCCAGCTTGCATGCATCAACACATAGTCCGCACTCGCAACAGACAGCGCAACTCATGCATCTTCCTGCTTCGGCGATGGCTCTCTTCTCGTCGAAGCCTAGCTCGACTTCCTCAAAGCTCGACTTTCGACTAGCAAGACTCAACATTGGCATTGCTACTCTGGGTGCCGCTTCGATTCCTTCTCGATTGATTTGATCCTCAGGAACTGGCGTGGGCTCAAGGCTTCGCCCAGTGTCAAGGTCCTCTCCGGAAAGGAATCTATCGATGGAGATGGCCGCCTCTTTGCCAGCACCTACCGCCTCCACCACTGTAGAGGGTCCAGTGACAACGTCGCCTCCTGCGAAGACTCCCTTCTTACTCGTTTGAAATGTGGTTGGGTCAACCGCAACCGTTCCCCACTGAGTCAGGTCGAGTCCAGACACAATGCCCTTAGGATCGACCGTCTGTCCAATTGCGACTATGACCGTGTCGACCTTCGTGTCATATTCAGAATCTGGAATTGGTATTGGTCGCCGTCTACCAGAGGCATCCAGAGCACCAAGCTTCATCTTCACGCATCTGATTCCACTAACACTTGCTCCCTTTGTGAGAATCTTCACAGGTGTCGAAAGGAACTGAATCTTGATTCCCTCCCGTTCGGCCTCTTCAACTTCGCTTGCGATTGCAGGCATCTCCTGCTTGGAACGACGATATACTATGGTAACTCGTCTAGCGCCCATACGTCGCGCCGCCCTGGCTGAATCAACTGCTGCGTTGCCGCCTCCTATGACCGCCACGTTTTCACCCAGTACTACCTTCCTTCCGCTATTCAATCGGTCTAGGAAATCGAGAGCGTGAAGGACTCCTTTGGCATCCTCACCTTCGACTCTGAGTTTGCTGCTTCTAGAGGCTCCCGTGGCCAAGAATATCGCCTTGAATCCCTCCTTCTTGAGATCACTGACAGATTCAACAGGAGTTCCAGTCCTGAACTCGACGCCTAAAGACTCTACCAGCCCTATCTCCTCACGCAATATCTCCCTGGGCAATCGGTACTCAGGGATGCCGTACCTTAGAAGACCCCCACTCTCCTTCCTGGCCTCAAAGACAGAAACAGGGTAGCCCAGTTTGACGAGGTCAAAGGCACACGCGATTCCTGCAGGCCCAGCCCCGACAACTGCAACCTTCTTTTTCTTCCTAGGAGTTACCTTGGTTGGAGCATCTTCGCCTATCTGGCGCGCTCGATCGGCCAGATACCTGTGAAGATTCCGTATGGAAACGGGTTCATCGAGAGATGATCTTTCACACTTATCCTCACATGGATGTGTGCAGACCCTTCCAAGAGTACCCGGAAATGGATTAGACTCTCTGAATATCCGTAGTGCAGTGTCGAACTGTGCTTCACGAATGAGTGTGACAAATGCTTGTCCGTTGACTCCCGCGGGGCAAGCAATCCTGCATGATGAAGTGCCTCGCTTGTCAATGGTGAAGGTGTTCGGGACTGCCTGCGGAAACGGCCTGTAGACAGCCCTTCTGTCGCCCATCTTATACTCGAATTCGTTCACTACTCGAGTTGGACACACAGGCGCACATTCTCCACATCCATTGCATTTCTCCGGGTCTATGTAGCTTGCCTTCCTTCGCACCTTCAACCTGAAGTCTCCAACATGCCCTTCTACTTCCTCGAGCTCGCTGTAGGCAAGCAAGTCTATCTCAGGGTGTTGTTCGACGGAGGCCATAATCGGACCGAGGATGCATATGGCACAGTCATTCTGTGGGAATACCTTGTCCAGCAAGGCCATCTGACCCCCAATGGTCGGCCTCCGCTCTATCAGTGAAACGGGATATCCAGCATTCCCAAGGTCCAAAGCCGCCGAGATACCTGCGACACCCCCGCCCACGACAGCGACGCGCGGAATCACGGTGACCGTTTCCATGTCGAGGGGCTCCAGTTCCCTTGCCCGTGCAACTGCCATTTCAATTAGTGACTTCGCCTTGTCAGTTGCCAAGTCCTTTTCATCCATGTGGCACCAAGATACATGTTCTCGAATATTGACCATTTCGAACAAGAACCGATTGAGACCAACTTCCTCAATGGTGCGTCGGAAGACTGGTTCATGTGTTCTTGGAGTGCATGATGCAACGATGACTCTGTTGATATTATGTTCATCAATGCTGTCTTTTATTGCCTTGAGTCCGTCGGAAGAACATGTGAACATAAGGTCGCCGCTGTAGACGACATCCTGCAAGTTGCTAGCATGATCACGAACAGCTTCAACATCCACAGTGCCTG
>LRSK01000218.1 GCA_001563325.1 Candidatus Thorarchaeota archaeon SMTZ1-83 | reverse complement strand
TCTGGAGTCAGTTTGCGATCGAATGTGAAATCGAATCGGAGTCTTTCACGTGTGATGTTGCTGCCGCTTTGTCGTACAGAATCTCCAAGCACCTTTCTCAGAGCTGCCTGTAAGAGATGAGTTGCAGTGTGAAGGACTGTAATCTCTTCACTGTGGTCCGCAAGGCCTCCTTTGAACTTGCCTTCCGTGGCTGTCCTTGAGATCTCTCTGTGTTGTTCAAACTCCTCTCTGAACTCATCGATGTCTATCTCTATTCCCTTCTCTTCTGCAAGGTCTCTTGTCATCTCGAGTGGCAATCCAAAGCTGGTGAACAGCAGGAATGCATCCTTTCCTGTTATGTTTCCATCCTCCTCAAGAATGCGGTCGAACTTTCCTAGGGCTTTTCGAAGGGTCCTTCTGAACTTCGCTTCCTCGCGGTCAAGGTTCTTGTGGATGAAGTCACGGTTTCTCTCGACCTCATCATAGATGTCCTTGTACATGTCAATAGTGATTTCAGCCAGATCTGTCATGAAACCCTTGCTGATGCCAAGCTTGTCCGCACCAAGGATGGCCTTTCTCAGGAGTCTTCGCACGATGTACCCATGCTCCACATTGGACGGGGCAATCTGAGCGTCATCAGCCATGATCATTACTGCGGATTTCACATGATCAGCTATTATCTTCGCAAATCGACTTTCCTCTTCGCTTAGCTGGTCCTTTCCTGAGAGCTCTCGAATCTTAGTCATGAGTGGAACGAAGACCTCAGTATCATAGACCGAGGGAACTCCCTGAAGCATGGCGGCTGTCCTCTCCACCCCCATTCCCGTGTCTATGTTCCGCTGTTTCAGTTTCTCGTACGATCCATCTTCATTCAGATTGTACTCCATAAAGACGTCATTCCAGACCTCAACAAAGTGCCCACAGTGGCACCCTGGTTTACAATCAGATCCGCATCTCGGAATCTCATCTACTTCTATGAACATCTCTGTGCAAGGGCCACATGGTCCGACTTTGCCCGGTGGGCCCCACCAATTGTCTTCTTTTGGAAGGTAGTATATGCGGTCCTCTGGAATGCCTACGGCCTTCCATACGTCGGCCGCTTCGTTGTCTCGAGGAGCATCATCATCTCCTGCAAACACTGTGACTGATAGCTTCTCGGGATCAAACCCGAGCCACTTCTTCGAGGTGAGGAAATCGTAGCTCCAAGTAATCGCCTCTTCCTTCCAATAGTCATTGAGGCTCCAATTCCCAAGCATCTCAAAGAATGTTAGATGGGTCGTATCACCAACCTCGTCGATGTCTATAGTTCGGATACACTTCTGCACATTTACAAGTCTATTTCCCTGTGGATGCTTTTGACCTAGGAGGAACGGCATCAATGGATGCATGCCTGCCATGACATAGAGCGCAGTCGGGTCATTCTCTGGCATCAGAGACGCAGAGCCTATCACTGCGTGATTCTTCTCTCTGAAGAACTTCATGTACAGGTCTCTTAGTTCCTTGACGAGCATATTGCTTCACTGTTCCACAGGTGTGCTTCAGGAGTGCATTGTTTGAGTGATTTTAACGCTTTTGCTGAACCCCAAGGCTTCGGCTCAGGATTAGGCCCGAGGGAGTCATTCGATATCTCTTCAGCCTCGACTCCAACCATGGATATCTGTCGCGCCATTCGAGGAATCTGTCGTTGCTAACTATGTCTGCATTATCACGCTGGGCTATTCGGATTATGGTCAGGTCGTCATTTGTGCCGCTTTCTGCCTTGATGACTTGGCCGCGGTCAATCAACCCCTGGAGAACATCTGGTTGGTCTATGTTATGCGACAGAGCCGCCGAGATGACGGTGATCACTCTGTACCCGGCCTTTGTGAGGCTCTGATAGCCCACAATCAAGTTCCTCACTCTTGGTATGCCGCTTGGCGCAAGATGATACGCCAAGTTGCTCCCATCAACCACGGCCACAGATCTCCTTGGTAATGCTGGATGAGCGCCTTCTTTCTGGTGTCGAGCTCTACATCCTACGACATGGTCATCTAGCACACCTCGGTTGAACAGCCTGTCGCAGTATGGACAACGAGCACGTTTTGGCAATATGGCACCTCGATTTCTATGTGTGATTGTCGTTACCAAACACCTAATTAGCGTTGATATACAGCTTGCTACATGGTGTCCTGTCTCCGTTGAGTTCTGTCCTCCCGGCGGCACAAGACGGGGGCAGACACCACCCTTATTCTAAACAAACAGACCCAATAGTAGAAGCCAACCAGTCCCAATTCCCAACATCAGAAGTCCGAGTGGGGCTCCAACCTTGGCAAACTTTGCCATGCTAATGGGTGATTTCTCTCTCTCTGCGAATGCCATGGCAAGGATGTTTGCAGGAGCACCGATCGGCAGGATGAATCCTCCAACGTTCACCGCGAACATGAGTGCAACAGGAAGGATTGGGCTAATTGGCGCAAACTGCAGTGCAATTGGGGCAAGAACCGCAGAGACTGGGATGTTGTCGATTACCGCAGATAGCAGCGAGGGCACCCACGTCATGAAGACGATGCCGAGCGCCTCGTTTCCCTGGATTAGCGCACCAATCCCACTTCCGATCTCGTCAATAATCCCTGTGATTTGAAGCGAAGCAACAAGTCCAAACAAACCGATTAGGAAGAAGATGGTCCCCCAATTCACACGTTTGAGTATTTCGTCTACCCACTCACGGCTCAGTATTAGTAAGCCGGCGGCCACGGTTATTGCTATGGCAGCCGGAGAGAAATCATAGCTTGGTCCAATGGTGAAGCCCACAACCAAGATGAACATGGCCAGTATAGAGAGGTAGAAGTCTCTCCTGGATCGTATCATAAACTGAGGATTGATGAGAAGCATCTGTGAAACCAGATCCTCCTCTGATGGAGTCAGGTTATCCTTGAATATTCTGAGAAAAAGAGGCAGAGATACCAAGAATAATATGATGGAGAGCGGCATGAGCGATTCGAAGAGGAACCCCGGATCTACATGCGCTTGGTCTGCGATTAGAAGGTTCGGTACTGCACCGACGATTGAGGGTATTGATGCGTAGTTCGCTGTGATAGCCTCCGCAATCAAAAAGGGTCGGAAGTCAATCTCGAGGGCCTTGCACAGTTCAATGGTCAGGGGGGCCATTACAAGTATCGTTGATGTAGTATCCAAGAAAAGCGAGATGACGAAGACGAACGCTAGGACTGATACAAACAGTTTCCTAGTTTCGGCCCGAGTGGGCCGGGTAATCTCCAAGGCGAGATACTGGAACATTCCTGAAGAGGCGGCAATCGTCATAATAATCATCATACTAGTGACGAACAGAACCGTATTCCACTCAATATGTTCGACGACAGTCTCAAAGCTAATCTCTGCAGTCCACAGGATTATTCCTACCGCTCCCATCCCGAGGAGGGCCGTTGCAGTCCTGTTTACCTTCTCAGAAGATATCGCTACATAGGTTCCTATGAACACTATTAGTACTGCTACAGCCAGCGCGTCCATCTACTCTTCTTCACCATCTTCGATGCTGAGCTGTTCTAGGAGTCCATTTACGGATTCAGATTGCAGGTTACTCTCGCAATCTTCAAACAGCTTGCAGGTGTGCCAATCATCAACCACCCAAGAGAAACATGATGAGTAAGAGATATCCACTACCAATTGCAAGGTGAATCATTCCTAGGAGTGTACCGATCTTCACGAACTCCATGAATGGTATTGGGTTGTGTTCAGCTTCAGAGAGCCCGATTGCAACCATATTAGCAGGAGACCCCAAAGGGGTGAATATGTAGCCTCCTATGTTCACTGCAAACACCAACGCCAGGGGAAGTACTGGGCTCAAAGTTGCGTATTGCTGAGCAATCGGTGCCAGCACGGCTGACACTGGCAGGTTGTCTAGGAAAGCCGAGAGGATAGCAGGTATCCAGACAAGGAAGACAGTTGCAAAGGCCGAATTGTCGCCTATGATATCGCCCACGAGAAGCGCCAGATCATCAATCAAGCCAGTGACTTCTAAGGCCCCAACTAGTCCAAAGAGGCCTACTAGGAAGAAGACAGTTGGCCATCCTATCCTATTCAAGAAATCATTTGCTCTCTCATGCGCTATCAGGAGCATGGTGGAAGCAACGATCAACGCTGTCATCGGGGGCACGATACCAAAGGTCGGGCCAAGTGCAAATCCAATTACAAGAAACACAATGGCAACTACAGATACGTTGAAGTCCCAGCGGTCCTTTATCATTGTTGCAGGGTCGATCGAGAAGACTCGATCTGTCCGATCCTCTCCTGTTGTGCCGAATTTGCTTCCATACCATCGGTGAAGTATCGGAAGGCTGACCAAGAACAGAATGATGGATAGCGGCATGAATGCCACGAACAGTAATCCGACATCAAGGTAAGTCGCGCCTGCGATGACAAGATTTGGCACTGCGCCAACGACTGATGGTATCGAGGAAAAGTTACACACTATTGCCTCAGACACCAGAAAGGGCTTGAAGTCAATCTCAAGGGCCTTGCATATCTCGATTGTGAACGGAGCCGCTATTAGCATCGTTGAAACCGTATCAAAGAAGAGACTAATACCGGCCACAACAACCAAGAAGGTTGTGAACAGAGCCTTATGGTCCCCCCCACTGGGTGCAGCAATCCTAAGTGCAATGTACTGGAACAGGCCAGAGGCCGCAGAAACCGACACGATGACACTCATAGCGATGACAAAGATGATGGTTGTCCAATCAATACCCACGATTAGGTGTTCAAAATCCTCGCCTCCCCCGAGTCCCATCTCGAAGCCGAGAAACAGAACCACGCCCACAATGGCCAGCCCCAAGAGTGACAAGGCGGTCCTATTCAACTTCTCAGTACTGATTAGAATGTATGTTCCTATGAACACGATGAGGACAGGAATTTTGAGATCGTTGAAAACAGCAGTCAAAACGAGTGCAAAGATGGCCATCACCGCGACAAGGATTGCGCCAATGACTTCCCGTCCCGGCATCTTCATTGTTGCGTTCACACCATTCATGATGCCGCCCGCTGAAAGGCTTCAGGAGGCTAACTGAAGTACGGTGTGTCAAGGTCCTGCTCATTAATGTGTCGCATCAGAGTGTCTATCTGGCATCCGCATATGGCATTCCTTCGCATATATCTCCCTCAACGAAATCGTGAGCTTTG
>LRSK01000217.1 GCA_001563325.1 Candidatus Thorarchaeota archaeon SMTZ1-83 | reverse complement strand
ATAATCCCACCACCTCCTTCTCTTTCCAATATCGTTGAAGCCCGCTGACGAGGGTCTGACCTATGTCTTCTTCCTGCGCTTGAAAGCGATTGAGGAGTTCCAGTAGGTCATCTTTAGCATGCGCTAGTACATGTTCTCTATCATGATGATTTTCTAGAATTCCCTGCATTTCTTTCTCTAGTTGACGCGTGAAATCTGCGGATAGAATCCTCGGCACATATTCATGTAGAGTTTCATGGAGAGCATAGCCAAGAGTGGACAGCTCAAATCTATCTCCAAGTGTATAACCCCTCGATTTAACGGAGTCAACTATTGACGCTCTTGTGGCTTTCGTACCAAGGCCTTCTTTCTCAAGGATCTTGAGAAGACTTGATGGATTAAAACGTGGAGGTGGTGATGTGAATCTTCCATCTTCATTCACCACATCAAGTTCGATGACATCACCCTTATTCAATGGCGGAAGGAGTCTCTCGTTAAGAGTCACATATGGATCATAGTAATCCATCCATCCACGTTTGAGGACCTTGAGGCCTCTGACATAGAATAGATGTTCCTTGTATCTGACATCTGCTCTAATGCTCTCTTTAACGGAATTCTCACCGAAAAGAGCAAAAAATCTGCGCACTATGAGGTCATAGATTTTTGCCTCACTGGGTGTTAATCTCTTCGATGGTCTGGTTCCAGTAGGATGTATAGCTGGATGAGCAGGGTCGTCTTTCTTGCCCTGAAACGGGGTAAGACTACCGGCAAGAACCTGTTTCGCGAGTCCACTATACGTCCTGTTTGTAGTCAGATCCTCCAAAATCGCTCTCACATTTATACTGGGAGGGATTTTCTGGCTCGCTGTTCTTGGGTATGAGATAAGTGCTTCTAGATACAGCTTCTGGGCTATTGCCAGAGTTCTACTTGGCGTGAAACCAAGATGTCTATAGCTCTCTGACTGTAGGGTACTCAGATTGAAGGGGGCCGGTGGCGTCTGAATGTTCTCCTTGCTTCTTATATCGTCAACAATCGCAGTCTTTCCTCTGAGATTTTGTGCAATTGCAAGTGCCTGAGCCTTCACTGCAATCCGTTTCTTGAAGTATTCTAGCTCCAGCTCATGTCCATTATGACTACCAGTTGCGAGAATTGCCCAATAGGGTATTGGTACAAAGACATTGATTGCCTGATCTCGTTCCGCTACAAGTGCCAGAGTTGGCCCCTGGACTCTTCCCGTGGAAACTATCTTGAACCAACCAGATGCAGTCTTTATTGCCAGGGTGAGAGCCCTGGTCAAGTTGATTCCATACAGCCAATCCACTTCATGACGTGTCTGTCCAGCCTCAATCATTGGAAAGTCTAGACTGGAAGCAAGAGTCTCATAAGCAGCATTAAGCTCGTTCTTTGTCAGAGTGGAGAATATCATTCTCTTTGCCTTTTTGGCGTCAGCACCACATGCATGCATCAGTGTAAGATATCCGATGAGGCTTCCTTCGATATCAAGGTCTGTAGCCACAACAAACTCATCAATATCCCTTGATAAACTCCCAATCAGACGAATAATGGATTTGGTTGCTGTTGCTTTCTTGTCTACCTCATACTTTGGCACCCACTCCATTTCCAATCTAGGATACTTCCAACCCTTCTCCGTTTGGCGAAGCTCAAATAGATGTCCAAGAGCGTAGACCACCAAGAGCGTGTCATCGCCTCTTTTGCACTCGTAGTATGAGGCCCCTCTCTTTTTCACTTCACTCGGAGAGCCAGTTTCATCTAGTGCTTGAGCTATTCGCTTGGCAGCAGTGGGTTTTTCAGATATTATCATAACCTTTGACAGCTATCTCGCCTCGCCTTGGTGTGGTACATGTTTTCATCCCACGATAGTCTTAAAAGCAGACTGCAAAACGAAACCGCTCAAGGTGTGCTGACTTGCCCTGGTGGCCGAACTTTATCATCAAGCCAAGAGTACGACTCACAAGACCAAGGTTTGGGATGCCTACAAGGCCCCCAGACATCATCGTGTTCGGAATTGTCTTCGTGGCTATTCTATTCATACTAGGTGGAAACATTTACACATTGGTCAGAACGCCACCGGCAATTGCAGGTAACCCCGCAGGCGGTGCCCCAATACTCATTGCACCAGGGATTGATGTCCAACTTGGGATGGAAGGAATTGTTGCATCGGTCGTGGTCATGATTGGCACAATCGGCCTAGGCCTCATGTACTACGCCTCCAAGTATGTATTTCAGCCTGGATATGCCACCCGTCTACTCATACTAGGGATGATCCTGGCTGGTGTTGCATTTCTGGTCTTTAGCTACATGTTTGCACTCAAGACAACATCGTGACCTTCCATTCATGCATTCTGCATTATTCTAATATAGTGAAGTCTAAATCAATACGGGATTCCAGGTCCGAAATCAGTTCACGTGCTATCTGTAGCTTCTTTCTCTTTCTCTCATCAGCCATAAAGCTGAATCTGTGTCCTGGTTTTGACCATCGACCAACCACATCTCCAAAGTCCATTCCCGCTAATATGACCCTGGATGGATCATAATGAGAAACAAGGTAACAGGCTCTGTCTCCATCTGTGAAGCCGCCCCAGAGAGAAACACGATCCGTCGGTTCTACTTGGGTACTTCCAAGAACGACGTCCAGTGTAGGAACAAACTCTGCTATCTTGTCCATATTGTCTCCATGTGCATGTACTATTGGTATAGCTCCCTTACGGATGGTCTCCATTAGAGCTTTAGGGTCTCCGTCCAGGTCTGTCACGAGGACATCACATCTGTAGCCAAACTCCAGTAAAGCTGAAGCTGCCCCATCAGAGGCTACATAGATCATATCTGAAAATCCCTTAGCAGGAATAGTTTCCTTGAGATGAGCCTCAAGAGATGGTCCTGCACCACATACCACGACATCCCTGCCCTCAATAATCCGTTCAAGTCTCTCAAGAAACGGGCTCGGCGGCTTCTCTTCAAGAAGAGAATCCAGGAGTGAAGTGGCATTACGATCTGCCTGAGGGTCCAGATTCAGTCTGGCAACAATCCGGTTATAGTGAGGCTCCCAGTCTTTCCATTCCATTCGAATCACCCAAGCAGTCTCTCTCTTTTATCCATGAGATTCCTCATAGTACTGCCAATTTTAGGTAGTCCAAAGTAATCCATCCGTAGTAGCTTGTCAATGAAACGTTCGAGCTGAAGAGGAGTTCCCATGACCAGCACGTCTGTCTTTTCCACCCCCGCGTCAATCACATCTGTATGGTAAGCTGCATCCCCTCCCAATGTAAGCATCTCTTGTTTGATTATTAATGCAGCAGGTGTTTTGATATTCCTAAGAAGGAAGCTGAGAGTGACGGCTTTTCTGGATAGACCACGTCTTATATCCACACCTACTCCAATATATTCAATTACAACCTCTGCGGTTCGTTCGTCGATGATGCCTAGGCTCTCTATTTCATTCTCAGTTTCTCTGGCCCAGTTTCTCAGTTTCTCTCCCATGGCCGCAGCATGCCTGGCTTCTATCACATCATGAGTTCTAATAACACTCGCACCCCTGGCGACTGCTACTGAAGTTGCTCCAATAGTCCCTGTGAGTCGGTCACGAGGGTCTGGCCCCACATGGTAAACCGTCTTAGATATCGAATCAGATCGAAGTCGACCTCAGGAGGTTTTCCAAAACCGATGCCTGGGTCTACGATTATTTGTTCATTGGCAATCCCCGCCGAGTGAGCGACCCTTAGACTTTCGCTTAGTGCTTCTAGTGACTTCTGGATGCTATCACAGGGCTGCCTGCAAAGCGACATCAGAACCACTGGAATATCTCTCTCAGCTACTATTGTTGCCATCTCCGGATCGGTTCGAAGACCTGAAACGTCATTGACCAAAACTGCTCCCGAATCAAGTGCAAACTCAGCAACTCTGGAGGACGTAGTGTCGATTGAAATAGGCACATTGGCAGACTCGATTATGGCCTCTAATCCTTCCTTTAATCTCCGCAGCTCTTCCTTTTCAGACACTTTTTGAGAGCCATAGATATTTTCAGGAGCCGTAGATGCTCCACCAACATCAATTAGGTCGACGCCCTCCTTTTGCATCTGTTTGACCGTTTCATGGATTTGCTCATTTGAAATCATAACAGAATCAGGGTAGAAGGACTCCGATGAGAGGTTAATGACTCCCATTACACGAGCTGGAGAATCAGCTCCTATATCAAGATGATCAACTCTTACTGTATAAGGAGTCATTATGAAATGCCTCAGTCCGGGGTATAGATGAACGTAATAAAGGGTAACGGAATCTCAACCAAATACGTGATGTCTATCATGAAGATATTATATACTAGAGATAAGTGGAGAATTGTGCACCATCAAAGTCTTAACGTGTTGATTGTCCACTCAGCGTACCCCTGGTGATATGGAATGAATGCACCATTCAAAAGAACTCAGCTCTACGATTGGCACAAGAAGCATGGTGATATCGTCCCATTTTCAGGATGGGAGATGCCAGTCCGCTATACAGACATTCGAGAAGAACACATGGCTGTGCGGAAAGGCGTAGGCATCTTTGACACTTCGCATATGTCTCGTTTCTTCACAAAGGGTCCACAGGCCCTGGAGTTTCTTCAGACTATGACTTCGAACAATGTTCGCAAGCTAGAGGTGAACGGGGGTCACTACACCACATGTTTGAATGAGCATGGCGGCATTCATGACGACCTCATGCTCTATCGTATTGATGAACATGAGTACATCTGGGTCACTAATGCAGCCAATGGACCCAAGATCAGTGACCATTTAAAGAAACATAGCGGGGAATTCGATGTGAAGGTCGAAGATAGGACGAATGAAATCACCATGATTGCAGTCCAAGGCCCTAAGGCTATGGCGCTGCTGAGTACGATTGCTGGAAGAGACCTTGCAGAATTTAATAGATTCACATGCAATCTTGTGAATCTGTCTGGCAACAGAGTTTACGTATGTCGCACAGGGTATACTGGAGAAGATGGTGCCGAGCTTCTGTTGCTTGATACCCCCTGTAGTGATGAGGGCAAGAGAAGGGCTATTGCATTCTGGAAGCTTCTCCTTGAACAGGGTCAAAAATTCGGAGCCAAGCCCTGCGGTCTTGGCGCCAGGGACTCTACACGGCTGGAGGCTGGTCTTGTACTATACGGTAATGACATCGATGAACAGACCTCGCCAATTGAGGCAAGAATTCCTTACGCAGTCAAGTTCAAGGTCGACCCACACTATATTGGGTATGACAAGCTCAAGCGCCAGAAGGAGGAGGGAGTTACAAAGACAAGAATTGGCTTTGTCATGATTGACCGTGGAGTGCCCAGAGATGCATATCCTATACTGCTTAAGGGCGAGTCAATCGGAAGGGTATCCAGTGGGATGATGTCTCCCCTACTTCGAAATGGAATCGGGCTGGCCTATGTGAAACCTGGAGTTGTAGAAGAGGATGACACAATAGAGGTTGACATCAAGGGGCGGCTTAGGAAAGCCCGAGTAACAAAGTGGCCCTTTTACGACCCTGAGAAATATGGTTCTGCAAGGTCCCAATAATTAGCCGTTTGATTTAAAGGTAACACATCACACTCCGGGAATCAACGGTGGATCATTATGACTGAAGGAACAAATGTCCCTGAGGACTTGAAATATAGTAAAGATCATGAATGGGTAAGGGTCGAGGGTGGCCTAGTGGTTGTGGGCATAACAGACTACGCTCAGCATTCGCTTCATGAGATTACATTTGTGGAGCTTCCAGAAACCGGTTCTAGTGTCGAGGCAGATACCGAATGCGGTCTCGTTGAGTCAATGAAGGCCTGCTTGTCAACGAGGAGCCATATGGTAAGGGTTGGATGTTCAAAATCAAACCATCCAATCTCGAAGCCGAGATGAGCACTCTGATGGATGCCAAGACTTACAGTGAGTTCATAGCTTCCGCAGAATGAAGGTGTGCGGTTCACACTTCCGGAATCTCCGGAAATTAGAAGATAGACCTTCTGTAGATGTCAATTATTAATTCGAAACTAGCTGTACAGTTATAACACTAACAGCAACCTTTTTAGCACAACCAGAATCTGCTCCGATGACTTCGAGTCAGAACGGAGAGAGCACTCCATATGTCCGGATATGACAGATTCAAGCGATCTTCTGGCAGATTCCTTAAGCAAATCTTCCATCGACCTAAGGCAAAGATATCACGCGGATCCCTAATCATTATCTTCTCATTGACAATCATATTCTTTGCTGCCCTAATGCTCCGTCTATTCCCTCTATTGAACTCGCAACCAGTTCTTCGAGCCTTTGACCCATGGTATCAGCTGAAAGTCACTGAATATGTCGTAGATAACGGGTATGGGGCCTTCTTTACATGGTTCGACCAAACTACCTGGGTCCCCTTCGGACGCGACATCACAACTACAAGCTATGTTGGTGTACCATTCACAAGTGCATTCTTCTATTTCCTGCTCAATGGGCTTGGAATCAGTGTCGATGTTCTTACAGTTTCCCTTGTAATGCCCGCTTTCATGGGAGCGCTGACCGTCATTGCTGTGTTCTTCTTGGGACGCGAGCTCATGAACAACACCGTTGGTCTTCTTAGCGCACTGATTCTAGCATTCCTTCCTGCATTCATTCAGAGAACTGTAGCTGGTTTCTATGACAATGAGTGCGTTGGGGTATTTGCCATTGTGCTTTCTACATTCTTCTATATCAGAAGTATAAAACGAGGTTCTCTCCCATCAGCAATAGGTGCAGGTCTGGCGCTAGGCTACTTAATGGTATCATGGGGAGGCGGCGATTTTCTCGTCGACCTGTTTGCACTCTATGGTTTCCTTATGCTTATCAGTGGACGATACAGCAGACGTCTACTCAGCTCATACTTGATTACTGTAGCACTTGGCATATTCATTGGAGCACTGATTCCACGAAATGGATTTGCCAACCTCGCCTCGTTTTCGCTTCTAGCTCCAATTGGAGTTGGCGTACTACTTGCAGGCTATGAGGTCTGGCTAAGAATCGAGAGCTATAGAGAAACAACAGCGACCTTTCTTGCTCCTCATATGAAACCTATACTCTTAGGCCTAATCACTCCAATAGCGGGCGCCGCTGCATATCTCGCTTATGCAGGCACACTCGAACTGGCAATCAGACCTTACACCTCTAACCCTATTGTTACGCTTGGCAGCAAGTTCCTTTCAGTCATCAATCCATTTATCCGCCTAGACCAGCGGATCTTTGCCTCAGTTGCTGAGCACCTCCCCAGTCCATGGGGAAGCTTCTATCATACTCTGAATGTTCTGATATTCATCTTCCCACTTGGGATGTACTTTCTATTCAAACGTGGTCGAGACGAGGACCTGCTGATGTTTCTCTTTGGACTCACTGCAGTCTACTTCGCAGCTAGTATGATCCGACTTAGCCTAATCTTGGCACCTGGGGTGGCTGTACTTTCCGCAGCTGCAGTGAATGGCATGCTTTCACCCTTTGCCAAGGTGGTCACTCAGAAGTCTCTCTTTGAGAGACGGAGATTCAGAATGAGCTCGTCCCTGACATCTGAACATGCTATTGTGGCATTTGCATTCGTTGGATTGCTTCTTTCAGTCAATCTGTATCTCGGAGCATACTATGTCCAGAACTATGTGGGTGCACCAGAGTTTGCACAAGATTCGCTCTCAGATGGAGCTCGATTCACTGACTGGCAAACTTCGATGACTTACGTTCGTGATGTACTTCCCGATGATGCCATTGTGGCAAGTTGGTGGGACTATGGATATTGGATAAATGGCGCCGGCGAGGCAGAAACGATAGTGGATAATGCCACTTGGAATCGGACGCAAATCGCGTTAATGGGTTATGCCTTGATGGCATTAAACCTGACAGAGTCGTTAAAGACATTCAAGC
>LRSK01000216.1 GCA_001563325.1 Candidatus Thorarchaeota archaeon SMTZ1-83 | reverse complement strand
TGGTTCAAATCGAAAGGCTTGGATTCGTTTCTGGTACAGAGCAAAGGTTAGAGGCGTGCTACGTTTTGAAGTCCGGGAGAAACAACGTGCGGGCTCGATTCCGCTGACCGCCGATACTTGGCGATTGGGTGATCCCATCGAGGAGCTCGACATTGTACAGAGCCTTCAAGCATTTCCTATTCTGGTCCCAAACATGTCAACAAGAAGATGGCTAAAGACAGAAGTTCCTGGCTATTCTGAAGCCGAGTCGCTCCCTGACCTTCTACTTGTCATAGACTCCAGCGGTTCGATGACTTGGTCTATGGGTCCCAAGAACGTTTCAGGCCCCTATCACACGGCACTCGTGTCTGCCTTTGCGGCAATGGATTTTGCATTTCGCAAGGGTGCGAGAGTGGCTGTGATCAACTTCTCTGATGGCACCCGCGACAGTGACTGGTCCAGGGAGCGATCTCCAGCTGAAAGAGTGCTACTCGCCTATCAGGGCGGAGGGACGCAAGCGCCTATCAGGAAGATTGCTGACAAGTGCAGGAGTGCCGAGTCGAATGTGATGGTCCTAATGATAACTGACGCAGAAATCGCCAACTGGGCCAAACTGATGAAGTCCATTTCTGAAATCACACGACTGGGTCACAGGTTCTTCATGTTTCACATAGCCCCTGAGTACTATGGACTGAGCAAGAAGGCTGCCGAGGCGGTTCGAAGAGCAGGAGCGAGCATCATTCCCGTGAGGTCAACGGGGGATTTGCCCGGGTTAGTGATTAGAGAGGTTCGGGGGATCTATGGAACCTAGAACGCTCACGTTTCCTCTAGTCAGATTCTTCTCGTTCCTCTTCCGAACCCGGTTGTGGTAGGCCAAGCAGATGGGCATGCATCGACTTGGCCGCTATCCTACCGGCACCCATTGCCTCAATGACAGTGGCCGAACCGGTTACTATGTCACCGCCTGCCCAAACCTTGGGCATGCTGGTACGGTTATTGTCGTCGACTTCGATGTATCCCCACTTGTTGAGCTTGAGTTCTGGTACCGTCTTCGTGAGCAAGGGGTTTGCTCCTGCTCCAATAGATATCACAACTTGGTCACACGCTATCTCGAAATTGGAGCCCTCAATAGGAATGGGTCTCCGTCTTCCGCTGTCATCAGGTTCTCCCAGCTCCATTCTGATACACTCCATTCCGATTACTTTCCCATCCTTTCCAAATATCTTGACAGGATTCGTGAGGAGCTGAAAGACAATATCCTCCTCGTCTGCATGATGTACCTCGGCGGCTCTGGCCGGCAGCTGCTCACGAGCACGACGATAGACGATGGTCACTTCTGCTCCGAGGCGTTTTGCCGTGCGAGCAGAGTCCATTGCCACATTTCCGCCACCTACGACACATACGTGTTTGCCTGGAGGGAGGGGTGAATCGTATTCTGGGAATAGGTACCCCTTCATCAAATTCGATCTCGTGAGGTACTCATTGGCTGAGAAGACTCCATTGAGTTCCTCGCCTTCTATCCTCATGAACCAGGGAAGTCCGGCTCCCACCCCGATATAGACTGCATCGTGGGCTTCAAGAATCTCATCCATCCCTATGGTCATGCCAACGACGACGTTCAATTCGAACCTGACACCCTGCTGCACCAAATAATCAACTTCCGCTCTGACAATCTCTTTTGGAAGTCTGAATTCGGGAATGCCATAGACAAGGACTCCACCAGCCTCGTGCAGCGCCTCAAAAACCGTGACCTCATGTCCCAACAGTATTAGGTCTCCCGCAACAGTGAGCCCTGATGGTCCAGATCCGATGATGGCAACTTTCTTTCCTGTTGACTTCGGCTTTGGCGGAATCTCAACTAGATTGTTGTTTCTCTCGTAGTCTGCGACGAAACGTTCCAGCGCACCAATAGATACTCCTCCGTATCTCTTGAATAGCGTACAATCTCCTTCGCATTGAGTTTCCTGAGGACAGACTCGTCCAGTCACCGCTGGAAGCACGTTGGTTTCCTTGATTAATCTGGCAGCTTCGACGAACTTGCCCTCGGACACGAGTGCTATGAACTCAGGGATCTGAACCCCAACAGGACACCCTGATACACACGGTTTCTTTCTACAATTCAGACACCTGAGGGCCTCGCTCATCGCTTGTTCCGGAGTCAGTCCAAGGGGCACCTCTTCGAAGTTGGCTGCTCGTGCCGATGGGTCTTGCTCTGGCATCTCCGCCCTTGGAATAGACATCCGCTCCTTTGGAGTGAGCGTGTTTCCGGTCTTGCCCATCTAGGTCACCTCGCTTCTGCCAACCTTGTCAGTCTTCGTGAGGGCCCTCTCCATGCCACATCTGTAGAACTGATAGGCCATGTTCTCTTCGGCAAAATAGGCTCCCTTCCTAGCGAATACCATATCCCAGTTGACTTGGTGGCCGTCAAAATCCGGTCCGTCGACACAGGCAAACTTCGTAATTCCCCCCACCTCAACACGACAGACCCCACACATCCCTGTTCCATCAACCATCAATGTGTTTAGGCTCACAGTCGTTGGTATGCCATGTGGCTTCGTGGCCTCAGCTGAGAGCATCATCATGAAAGTGCAACCGACGAAGTGAGCATGGTCTATCTTCTCATTATTGTCAGTGAGGGTCTTCAGCCCCTCAGCGACGTGCCCCTTGACTCCTCTTGATCCATCTGCAGTGACAATTATGAGCTCATCTGCAACTTCACAGATCTTCTCTTCGTTGTAGATTAGATAGCTGGTGATTCTCAATCTTAGTGGGTCTTCCGAGCGGGCCCACAACAACGTATACACTTTCCCCTGCCCGAATCCGAGTGAGTTTCATTGTTGAAACTCCGGCTTCTTGATAGAATATGGTGATTGTGCCCTTTTCAGCATCCCAGTCGGACAGAGTGAAGGGTACCCTCTCTCCGTGTGGGTCAGGGATTACGATGACGAATTGACCGGCTTTCGCTCTCCGTGCCACCTTCGGTGCTTCCAGCACCAGACGATACACATTTGGGACCACCTGCTCATTGGCGACAACCTTTCCAGTCATTTGGCGACCTCCTTCTGAGAAGCTCTTTCTTTGGAAACACGTTTCACCAATTCGTCCAGCGTTTCAGCAGGAGCGGTTTCATCACGTTTGTTCAGAGCACTGATGAAGACAGCAAGGTCTTCTATCCTGTCCGGTATGGCCGCCCCGCGGTATCTTGGATACCAAGCATTCTTCTCTCTAGATACAGGTTTCCAAGAATCTCTACGTGACTGACCTCCGACTTCGATATTGCGTGTGAAATGTGACAATTCATCCCAGACTTCGGCAATGCTTGAATGTGAGAATCCTTTCACTCCAATCCTCTTGCCTATTTCAGCGAAAATCTGCCAGTCCTGTCTGGCTTCTCCAGGAGGTCTAGCAACAGGACGCAACTTGAGAGGCCTCAACTCCAGATTGATGAATGTGCCACTCTCTTCAACGAACGTAGTGCTGGGCAATATCACGGACGCGATGTTTGTCCAACCTGAAGGATAGGGTGATTGATAGATTATTGTGGGAACTCTCTGAAAGCCATCCAAGGATATCGACCCGTCAGCAACGTATAGCACATCAAGCTGTCCGGTTCGGGCCTTCTGGCGAATTTCTGTCAGATTAGATCCATCTGAGAGATTGCCATCTCCCCAGGTCTTCTTCACAGATGATGCGGCTTTCTTTATGGTCACTGAACTTGGTCCGGGCAGCATCTCAGGACGTAGACCGGCTCTTATCACGCCAGCCTCGTTTCCCCAGGGAAATAGTGGGAATACCACACCTTCTACACCGGCAAGTCTAATTAGAGCTCTTAGGGCACGGTCTGGTTCTTCTAACTCAAGGATTCCTGATCCCACGAGAACCGCGCCTTTCCCTGACTTTGTTATCTCGACTAGTCGTTCGGCTTGCGCACGGCCTACTCCGCGCAGATTGGCCTTGTGATCAGCTAAACCTGATAATGCTGTCTTAATCTTTCTTGATGGGAGCGAAACGTGTATTGTGGCCCATCGACGCAGGTTTGCACCTGCTTCACCAAGCACGACTAGGGGTGTCCCACCTTTCACCGCGTTGTATACCTCCTTGGCGACTACCTGATGGGATTTGACGAAGTCTCCACCCAATGCTACAATCCAATCTACATTCTCAATACAGTCAAGAGTCTGAATCCTGTCAAAGTCTTGGTTCCTGGCCATTTCCTTGTGAATGAGTGCTGGGAAATCGGAACCCTGAAAGTCAATATTACCGCTCTTCGCTCCAATTCTAGCGAGCTTGGCAAACAAGTAGGCCGCTTCCGTAGACATCTGAGGACTTCCCAGGAATCCCACCCTTCCGGGGTCTACCTTCTTCAGAATGCCTGCTACCTCATCTAACGCATCGTTCCATGATACGGGTATGTTCTCGCTATCTCTTCTCAATTGCGGCGTCTTGATTCTATCTGGCGCATTCACCAAAGAAGGAATACAGAATCGCCCAAGAACGCACATATGATGGTAGTTAGGAGGGCTGTCAGGTTTCCCAGGTCCGGAACCCATTACTCTCCCCCACTTGACTTCCAACTCTGTCTGGCAACCCATTCCGCAGAGTACACATGTGGTTTCTTCCATGGAATCAGGCGCACCAATCCACTTTGTCATCCGTGCCGTCAGTGCTCCCGTCGGGCACACATCAACACACGCGCCGCAGAACCAGCAGCCACTTTCCAGGTGCGAAACACCGAATGCGGTATCTACTCTCGTTTCATGACCTCGTTTCACAAAGGTTATGGCCGAAGTGCCTCTCACCTCCTCGCATATGCGGATGCACCGAGCACACAGGATGCAGAGATTATAGTCGCGGTCGAAGAATGGGTCCTCGCGTTCCACTGTCACTTCTTTGTGTACTGGCTCATAATCAAGACTCTCAATTCCCAGAAACTCGACTACATCTCTCAAGTCACAAGTATACCGATTCGCACATGTAGTGCATCCAGTGATGGTTCCTGCCTTGTATGGTTGCGGTCGGTACTTGCTGCAGCGTTCACGCTCTTCACAGACCATACATGCACTGGGATGCTCCATTAGAAGTAGCTGCAAGATGTTACGCTTCAACTTCAGAAGTTCTTCAGTCGAAGTCCTCACAACCATACCATCCTTTGCCGCAGTGGCACATGAAGGAGGATATCCTCTCATCCCTTCTACTTCTACAATACACATCCTACATCCGCCATGAGGCTCCAGTTCCTCATGGTCACAAAGGGTGGGGATATAGATTCCACCTTTCCGTGCCACATCGAGGATCGTTTCATCCGCGGTGTCGAACTCTATCTTCTTATCATCAATGAGAATAGCAGGCATCAGTCAACACCTCCGACTAGTTCGACGTGAGCTGGGACTTTCATCACCGCTTCCACTTTCGGTGGACACACTTCGTAACAGGCACCACACTTTATGCATAGTTCCTGTTCTATGTGATGCACTACTTCCTTCTGACCCTTCGCAGCCCCCGTTGGGCATATCCTACTACAGGCACCACAAGCAATGCATTTGTCAGGGTCGATTACGAATTTGACAAGGTCTCTGCAGACCATCGCAGGGCAATACTTCTCTTTGATATGAGCTTCGTATTCGTTTCTGAAGTATTCGATAGTCGTTAGCACGGGGTTCGGAGCGTTCTGACCGAGTCCACAGAGAGAACCATCAACAACAGTCTCACAAAGCTCCAGGAGCCTATCGATGTCCCCCTCCTCCCCCTTCCCAGCTCTTATTTTGTCAAGGATTCGGAGCATCTGGAGCGTTCCCATTCTACAGGGTGTACATTTTCCACATGATTCCTGCTGGGTGAAAGACAAGAAATAGCGCGCAACGTCGACCATGCATGTAGTTTCATCCATCACTATCATGCCGCCAGAGCCCATGATGGCGCCGGCCTCCTTCAGAGAATCGAAATCAACAGGTAGGTCGAGCTTCTCAGCCGGAAGACACCCCCCTGCAGGGCCCCCCGTCTGGACGGCCTTGAAGGTGCGATTCTCCTTGATTCCGCCTCCTACATCGAATATGATGTTCCGTATTGTGGCGCCCATAGGTACCTCTACAAGACCGGTGTTTCGCACCTTTCCCGTCAACGAGAATATCGCCGTACCAGGGCTACCCTCAGTTCCTATGGACTTGAACCAAACTGAACCCTCTCTGATGATTATGGCAGAATTGGCAAGCGACTTGACATTGTTTATGACTGTAGGTTTTCCCCAAAGTCCTGATTCAGTTGGGAAAGGAGGACGAGGTCTTGGCATCCCGCGCCGCCCTTCAATAGAGGCCATGAGTGCTGTTTCCTCGCCACAGACAAAAGCCCCTGCTCCCTCCATCAAGTGAATGTCTAGATTGTAGTCCGTACCTAGCAAGCGTTTCCCAAGGAGACCCCGCTTGTAGGAGTCCTGCAGTGCCTTCTTCAAGGCAGCTACTGATGAGGGATACTCATGACGTACGTAGACGTAGGCCTCATCTGCTCCTATGGCATATGCACAGATTGACAGGCCCTCCAAGACTGAGTGGGGATCAGCTGTGAGTATTGAACCATCCATGAAGGCCCCAGGGTCTCCTTCATCTGCGTTGCAGATTGCGTATTTCTTGTTACCGGGCGCGTTCCTTGCCAGTCTCCATTTGAGGCCAGTTGGGAAGCCAGCCCCTCCTCTACCTCTTAGGCCGGAGTTCTGAATCTCTTCAATGACCTGTTCTGGAGTCATGTCCTTGAGGGCTCGTCTAAGTCCTTCGTAGCCACCTGCCGAGATATAGTCCTCGATATTGCCCGGATCAATGTGACCAGAGTTTCTAAGCACTACTCGCTGTTGTTCGGAGTAGAACGGGATATCCTTGTAATGTGGAATCCTATCTCCCTCGGGGGTCTGGTAGAACAGTCTCTCAACTGGCTCGTTCCTCATGAAGTGTGATTCTACAATCTCCTCGATGTCGGATTCCTGAACCTGACAGTAGAATAGGCCTTCTGGTTCGATGGCTAACACCGGCCCCTCTTGGCAAAGGCCATGACAACCGATTCTCTTCACCTTTACTCTCTTGCCCAAGCCTTTCTTCTCTATCTGCATGGTCAACTGATTATAGAGGAGATTCGACTTGGCCGACTCACATCCTGTCCCTAGGCACACCAGCACTTCGATTGTGTCCAGCTCGTCCACCTCGCTCACTCCCTCTTCTTGGACTTCTTGTCTTGGCGCTCAAGACTGTCAAGAAGCCGTTTGAGCGATCTCTGTGTCATTCTGCCGTGGACCTCATCATCGATTACGACTGCTGGAGAAAGAGCGCAGGCTCCAACACATGCAACTCTTTCCAGACTGTACCGTTCGTCTTCGGTTGTTTCACCCGGTTCGATTCCAAGCTTCTCCTTTATGGTGTCAAGGAGTCTCTCTCCTCCGCCAACATGGCATGCTGTCCCAAGACAGACCCTAATTTCATGTCTTCCTGGGGGATTTAGCCTGAAGTGGTTGTAGAATGTGGCTACCCCGAATATCTCTTGGCTACTGACCTTGAGCTGCTGTGAGAGCCAACCAACTGCCTCACTAGGAATGTAGCCAAATCGCTCCTGTATCTCTTGAAGCATAGGGATTAGCTGATGTTGGAGTTCCGCGGCGGTAGGTTGTGACATGGCTTCGGCGTCCTCTATATCGGTCATAAAAGGATTTGGAAAGAGTAGAGGGATTAGACGCGCAAGGCCTTTCAAGCACCCTTTTCAATGCAGCAAAACAGGCACGACTCATCAATCTCAAGTAGATGGGCTTCAAGACCCAGCGCCGAGGCTATCTCTTCGAAGTCCACTTCTCTGAATGTAGTGGCAGTGAACCCATCCTTGCAGACGATTTGTCCTCTTTCGGTCTTCTCCCAGTCTATCTCACCGAGTAGACCTTCCTCTGACTGAATTGAGAACCACTCTAGTCTCTCCTCCCAAATCTTGTCGGAATAACTTGAAAACACACAGAAGCCATTGGGGCGAGTCACGCGAAGGCTCTCTCGGACAAGTTCGATGGGGTCTACATGGAAGGCTGAGATACCGTTTTGGATGCAGACCACGACATCAAAGACATCATCGTTGAAGCCAAGACTTAGTGCATTCATGTGAAACAGCTGGACCTTACCACTACTACCCACGTACTCACGTGCGTATCCAAGGCTTCCACCTGAAACGTCAATTCCCACGACGTCGCCGGCTTTACTACAGAGTTCGGTTAAGACTCGTCCATAGCCGCAACCCAGCTCAAGAACCAAATCAAATGGGCCCACGAAATCAGCTACGAAATCGAGCTCAGCCCGGAGATGCCTGAGGATTCGTGGTGGTGCTATCCTGTAGCATCTCTCAAGCCTTCGACCAGAAAGTCTATCTGAGTAATACTCAACCATGAGCGGAGCCTCATATCCGTTCTCTTCTAAGCTGCAATCCTAATCGAGGAATCAATCTTCCTGTGATGGAAGCTTGCTGCAAAAATGTACTGAAAGAATTCATTAGTCCGATGAAGCCTCCATTATCATGCGGGTGTGCCACATGCAGAAGTCCCCTTTGACAACCGAGGAAATGCGCGTTATCGAACTTAACGCGAATCTCTTGGGAATAACACATAGCATGCTCATGCAAAACGCAGGAAGAGAGGTTGCCAGAGTTGTGGCCCAAAATGAAAGAGTTGATGGGAAGAGGATTGCGATTCTCTGTGGCCTCGGAGGAAACGGTGGGGATGGTTTTGTTGCAGCGAGGTATCTACAAGAAGATGGCGCTGCAGTCGAGGTGTATCTTCTTGGTTCTGAGAATGATATCACGAACAGGGACGCATCTCTGAACTGGGATATTCTCAAGAATCTCCATGAGATCAAGAAGCAGGTCTTGAAAACAGAGTCATCAGTGAAGGCTTGCAAGGCCATACTCGAGGCGGACATTCTGATAGACGCCATGATGGGTTTCGGCCTGAAGAGCCGTCTGAGAGAACCTATGCTGAGCGCTGTGAAGGCCTTCAACAGGTCGGATGCCAAGAAGTATTCTGTCGATGTGCCAACGGGTTTGGACTCAGACACGGGCGCCGTACTTGGGACTGCAGTTGCAACTGATGTAACAATAGCCCTTCACGCTCCAAAGAAGGGTCTGATGTCTGCAAGAGAGCAAATAGGCAAACTCGTGGTCGTTTCAATAGGCATTCCTGCAGAGGCCATTCGACTCTGTGGTCCAGGAGACCTGTCGCTTTACACAGAAGCGCGAAAGGCCACAGCGCACAAAGGGGACTTCGGTAGAATCCTCGTCGTGGGCGGTAGCAATGTCTATTCTGGGGCCCCCGCGCTGGCGGGAATGGCCGCTCTGAGGACAGGTGCTGACTTGGTTAGCGTCTTGGTCCCAGAATCAGTAGTCAACGCTGTCAGATCGTATAGTCCAAACCTTATGGTCAGCAGTCTCGGAACTGAAATCCTTCTACAAGAGAATGTCGAAACGATTCTGGGAGAATCAAAGAATCAGGATGTCATTGCCCTGGGGCCTGGTCTTGGACTGGATTCGGAAACCGTTTCAGCTGTAAGGACTGTATCAGGGAAACTGGGAAGTTCTGGCAAACGCATGGTGATTGATGCAGACGGGCTGAAGGCTCTTGCAGGTTCGGAGATTCGATTTACATCAGAGAATGTAGTCTTGACTCCTCACTGGGGAGAGCTAGCAATCCTCCTTGAAGAGAAGTTGAACGACTCTCCTGAACTTCAAGATAGAATCGAGGCTTCTCTACGAGCGTCCGCCCAATATGATTCTGTTATACTCCTGAAGGGTCCTGTGGACGTTGTAGCTAGACCTGACGGGTTCTTTAAACTGAATCGAACTGGGGTCCCTGCCATGACAGTCGGTGGAACGGGAGATGTCCTGACTGGAATTGTGGCTACATTGCTCGCACGGGGGAAGGGTGCTTTCTTCGCCGCAACGTCAGGAGCATACGTATGTGGACGTGCCGGAGAATTGGCATTCAATGATCTTGGTGATCACATTACACCGACTGACTGCATCGGCAAGATCCCAGAAGCCATGCGGAAGTAGGGTCACTAGATGATGGGCATGGCGTCAAGCAGTGAGCGTGCCAATATCTTGTTGGTCCTATCTACTGGCACCCACACAATTCCTACATCTGGCTGGCCGTACAGCATCACCGACCCATTTGGAGCCAGAAGGACTGCGGGGAAGCCCATGAGATCCTCTTCGCCGTCAACTATGACCAAGGACTTCTGTCCATCATGAATGGCTGTGTCTATTGTCGACCATGCCTCCGGGTATAGGACAGCAGCAGGATTATAGAATGAGTATTCACGGTCACCAGAGAGTTTCTCCTCAAAATTCCCCCTCTTCGTAATACCGTCCACGATGGACACATCCGGTGCACATCCCTGATGAATCAGCGTTGCACTTGTCACATCGCCAACGGCGATCACTATCTTGGGCATCTCTTCGGCAATCCGTTTCACAATGCCCTCCTCAGGTGACCCATCTTTCTTGTCGTAGACATCCCCCTTTGGAGTCTTGAGTTTTCCCCGTTGAGAGAGATCGAGTCTTCTCGGCGGCTCCCTTGTCCCCCGCAACCGCTTCCCCCGACGATCTATCTCTCCTTTTCTTATTCGCGCAGAGGTTAGCTTGTTCCCGTCAAAAGCGCGTACAGGCTTTATGTATGTTAGTTCATCATCATACCCGAATTCTTCTTTCCTTCTTGATAACGCTCCCGACCTGACCTCGTCACAGCATGGTCCTTGGTACATCAGGAACGTGGCCTTGTTCTGGATTGCCAAAAGGTCATCAATACGCGATGCTGATATCACACCTACGGAGCTACCTAGCCCCTCGGAAGCGAGGTAATCCTTCAGTCTGCTGATTCTCAACTCGAGGGGTTGAATGATACTCTCCAGTTCAAGCCCTCTCCCAGCAATCTGGCCATCGGTGACAACCGCGACAGGGTCTGGCATGTCACTGAGCTTGTCGACTAGGGCTTCATGTCCCAGATGAAACCTGTCAAACAAGTTCAGAGCAAATGATTGACCCATGAGTTGCACTGACTCTTCCTGTGTTTTGAAACTTTAATATCCTTGTTTCACATGGGACTGGAACTATCAAGTCAAAGTGGCGCAAAGATGAAGATACTCGCGGTAGCAGATGTACACAGTCCCCGATTCCTGAATGAGTTCACGGAAGGGCTCAAGCGAGTATCGAAGCCAGATGTCTTCTTGATGGCTGGGGACATGATTCACCGAGGTCGAGTTGAAGAGATAGAGGGCGTGCTAGATGCTATCGAAGCCCGCTTAGGGACCGACTTTCCAATCATCGCATGTTTTGGGAACGAAGAGTATGCTGAAATCAGGAAGTCGATGGTAGCAATAGCTGGCGACCGCATTGATTTTCTGGACGAGAAGTCTTCTATTATTGAAGCAGATGGCGTGAAAGTGGGTGTTGTGGGTACACAAGGGTCTCTGGACAAGGCCACCAACTGGCAAAGACGCCACATCCCGAGTATCAAGAGGATTTTCCAACGAAGAGCGGCAAGGGCATCTTCCCTTTTGAAGAACGTTCGTAAGAAGGCTGACCGCACCGTTCTTCTTATGCATTATAGTCCATGTCTGGAAACTTGCATCGGAGAAGAAACCAAGGCGTTTGCTTGGCTCGGAAGCAGGAAATTCTACAAAGTTGTTCAGAAGCAGCAACCTGATCTAGTCATCCACGGCCACGTGCACAACTCTTCCACTCACGAAGCTTGGATTGGCACGTCCCTCGTTCGGAATGTTGCACTTCCGGCCGTCGGCTCACTTACTGATCTGGATCTGTGGGCTTGACCGATTGGTCACGGATATGGATGACCCGTTACTTTCAGGACGGGTTCGAACTTGTAGCCGTAGACTATCAGTCCGCCTCCTCCGTACTCTGTTATCTTCCGGAAGCAGGCTCTGACTCTCATTCCAATCTTAACATCTTCTGGGTCTACATTCACAATCTGGGCGGTGATTCTGGCCCCCTCGTCCAGTTCAACTTGGGCGACCACATAAGGCATCTGTCTCTTGAAATCCTCAGGCGCCTGCCGCACAATTGTGAAAGTGTAGATGATTCCTAGTCCTTTGAACTTGAAGTCCTCAAGTTGTCCCTTACGTCTACAATTCGGGCACACGAGCCTTGGTGGGAAAAAGTGTGTGTCACAGGTCTTGCAGACGTTTCCTTGAATGTTGTAGATTGACCTGATGTTTCTCCAGACCTGCGCGACTCCTTTCTCTGCCATCTTCAATCACCTTCCAAGAATGTGCACTATCGATGTTGCACCGGTGCCGCCAATGTTGACTGCCATCCCTCTCTCCGCTCCTTCGACCTGCCGACCCGCTGCTTCACCACGCAGTTGATAGACAAGCTCGACAATTTGGGCCACACCTGTGGCTCCAATAGGGTGGCCACGAGCCTTCAGACCGCCTGAGGTGTTCACCGGGAACTTCCCTCCAATCTGTGTTACCCCCTCTTCCACAACCTTTCCTCCTTCTCCCTTCTTCGCGATTCCTATATCTTCCATCTGGATGATCTCGCTTATCGTGAAACTGTCATGCAATTCGATAACGCCTATGTCATCCATCTCCAATCCGGCTCTCTTTAGAGCTTCTCTGGAAGAGATAATAACAGAGTCCATTCTCGTTATGCTCTTTCGGTCATGAAGTGCGAGCGTGTCGCTTGCCTGAGTCGACGCCTCTATGAATATCGGTGTATCGGTCAGTTCCCTCGCCTTCTCTTCTGAACACATGACGAGCCCAGCTGCACCGTCACTGACAGGAGATGAGTGTAGTACTCGAATAGGGTCTGCTATGAAACCGGATCTCATCACAACCTCCAGAGGCACCGGGCGTTGGAACTGCGCATATGGGTTGTGGGCTGCATTGGCATGATTCTTCACTGTGACAAGGCTAAGCTGCTCTTCAGTAGTGCCGTACTCATACATGTGCCGGCGCGCCATAAGCGCATATAGTGCAGGGAAGGTAGCGCCCCCCAGCCCCTCCCATTCCCAGTCGGAGGCCACGCTCATCGTGTTCATTGCTTCGGTCTGAGTGACATCACTCATCTTCTCCATGCCGAGCACCATCATTGCATCGTGCTCGCCCGAGCGAATGGCCATGTACGCTTGGCGCACAGCAGCGCCTCCGCTTGCACAAGCGGCCTCGACACTATATGATGGGATGTTTCCCAACCCGCCCATGTCTGCAGCAAGGGCACCAAGATGCTCTTGGCCCGTGAATCTTCCGGCGCTCATGTTGCCGATGCATATTGCATCAATGTCTCCTCCTCTTATTCCAGAGTCGAAGATGCAAAGCATACCGGCTTCCAAGGTTATGTCGCGGATGCTCTGTTCCCAAAGCTCACCAAACTTGCTTATCCCCACACCTGCTATTGCGACTCTTCTGGTCATTTGATCACCCTCTCATCCAAGCGCCACGATCTTGCGCCTATACTTGGCATAGACCGAGTAATCCACGTACGTCTTGCGTTCTATGTAGTCATCCACTGTAGGGACTTCTCCACGATGTTTCTCGATCTCCTTCTCTACTTTTATGACGAAAGCGTCACTACCAGCTCCTGATCCATAAGAAACCATGAATATCTTCGAGCCAGGTTCAGCAATGTCCAAGATTCTGGCCAAACCCATCATAGCAGAGGCTGAATATGTGTTGCCTATGCTCCTGACAACCAATCCATCCTCGAGCTTCTCTGGTGGAATCCTAAGCTGACCTCCCATACTGAGGGGGAATTTGCCGTTTGGCATATGAAAGACGAAGTAATCATAATCATCTACCGTAGTGTTAGTCTTCCTAAGCAAAGACTTGGCTCCCTCTCCAACGTGGCGGAAGTAGGCCGGCTCACCAGTGAATCTGGCACCGTGGCTCGGGAAGTCTTCACCTTCACGTCTCCAGAAGTCCGGTGTGTCGGTAGTGTAGGAAACTGTATCTTCAATCGTTGCCACGGGTTTCTTATCACCTACAATGATTGCGACACCGCCAGCTGCCGCTGAATACTCCAAAGCATCTCCTGGGCGTCCTTGGGCTGTGTCTGACCCTATGGCAAGACCCAACTCTACCATACCTGATTTGACAAGACCCATGCATGTCTGAATGGCTGCAGTTCCTGCCTTGCAGGCGAACTCATAGTCGGCGCATGTTATGTCTGCTGTGCAACCTATTGCTTCAGCGACAATGGTCCCCGTTGGCTTGACTGCGTAGGGATGCGACTCAGAACCAACATATACTGCCCCAATCTTGGTTGCGTCAACCTTTCCATACTTGACGGCATTTCGTGCGGCTTCGACCGAAATAGTCGCCACATCCTCGTCTGGTCCAGGAACGGACTTCTCGAACACACCTAGGGCCTTTCCAATGTTGGGATCCGCACCCCAGACATTCGCAATGTCTGCTGTCTTTATTCGATAGCGTGGAACGTAGACCCCATAACCTACAATGCCAACCATGAGCGCTCTCTCCATATTAGATTCGATGATTGTCGAACTATACTACGTCATTTCGTCTGCAGTCTAGATTTGTCGGCTCGCGCCTCTTAAGAAGGTTGTTGTGTTCGGCCTATTCAGAAACGACTTTCGCCGAAGGTCGCTGAGGACTTCGAATGGTGCCGACGTAATTCTGTCCGTCATGCACTATATATGAATAGCGAAACAGCCTCAGTGATAGGCGAGCAATGTTCCGTGGGTTGCCATCTCATAGACTGGATTAAGGATATAAGCCAAGGTTCCATTTAGGACATGGTGAGTATCATGTCAACCATTGATTCGAAGGCAAAGCAGGTCACGGTAACCGAGAGAAAGACCGTGAGAGAGCTGCTGCAGGAACTAGACCTTTCTGTTGATCATGTTGTACTCATGAACGGCAAGAAGATGTCCCTCGATGAGGTCATCGAGGAGAATGCCGTTGTAGTAGTTCTCCCGCTTATCGCCGGCGGCTAGGCAAAGTCGGTTGCGTTTTGAACTGTATCTCAGTAGTGGGCATTTCTACGGGCATTCCCATATCGTGAGCAATTCTTCCAAGCACGGCTTGTGTCAGAGATCTAATCCCCTTTCTGGTGAGCCCTGATGCATCTCCCACATTTCTGGACACTGCATCTCGAAGTACACTACTGGATCCAGAGCTGTACTGAGTAGCTCTCTTTGGAAGGAGAGCGACTTCCTTTGGAACGCCAAGGGCTTGTGCCAGGTCCCTGAAGACTATCTTCCGTGAAGGGCTGCTTTCTGGTCTTACCTTCCATTCCCCTGGAATTGTCATTGCCAGCTCCACAAAACTTGGTTCCAAGTACGGAAAGAATGCCTCAAGCCCATGGAATGCGATTGCCCTCTCATCCCTCTCTATGTTCGCCTCATGGGTCTGAGAAACCTCATTCCAAAGTTGCTCTTCAAGAGGCATTGCACCTTTCTCTTCAAAGAGCCGCAGGTGACGTGCATAGCCTGCGAATAGCTCATCCGGACCTTGTCCGGACACCATCAATGTCATTCCGTCATGGAACGCCTGACGAGCCGCTAAGAAGAATGGAAGCGCAATCTCGATATCCATGATGCTTGAGCTCTCGATAGCCCATATGACCTCCGGGATTGCAGTCCATACTGTTTCAGGCTCCATGTCGACTTCCGCCAGCTCCATCTCTAGAGCCTCAGCTGAAACTGTTGCTATGCTCTTGTCATGAGAGTCTTCTGTTCTAGTCGTGTATAGGACAACTTGGCTACACATCTCTTGAACAAGCTTGGCAACCAGTGCACT
>LRSK01000215.1 GCA_001563325.1 Candidatus Thorarchaeota archaeon SMTZ1-83 | reverse complement strand
CCAACAACGTACGCAGCATTGCTAACGGCCCCAAATGCACCCATCACACTTCCATAGGCAGTCTGGTCCGTTAGGTCAGCTATCATTGCCTGAATTGTTGGACCCCGCATTGAGATAGCCACGCCCAGTATGGCTCCTGCGATATAGAACCCGACAGAGTCTGTGGCAACCATGAACATGAACAAGGACATAGCTCCGATGAGAGTACCCGCCACGATGAGCCACTTACGCCCGAGCCGGTCGGACGCTCTTCCAAAAACGATGTTGCCAATGATTGTGATGATTCCAAGAACGCCGAAGAAGATGCCAATCTGGAGAGGTGTAAACTCAAACCTCTGTACGGCATCAAGCATGAAGGCGACTTCGAGGATCCCGATTGAGAACATGTTCGCAAACATTGACAAGGCTAGAACTGAATATGATCTCTTGTTCCGCGAGAAGACCTTGAGAACTGGCACTCGGTATTTGTCATAGTCCTCCGCCAAGACCCTTCGCGGAGGCTCCTTAACAAGAACGTAGACGAGCAACAAGGTACCAAGTGTCACAAACGCTGCGATGACAAACGGCAGACGAATTCCCAAGAACTCAGCAAGAAAACCACCCAAGGACGGCCCCACTACAAATCCAACCATGTTACCAGTGCTAAGATAGCCCATCGCCGTCCCTCGATTCTCTGGGATCGTCATATCAGACACAAAGGCATTAGCGGCAGGGTAGAATCCAGCAGAGATAGCTCCTTCCAGAGCCCGAGCAAGAATCATCACAAGAATCGTTTCAGCGAATGCATAGATCAGGTTGGAGATTGCGAAACCAAACAGGGCGATAAGCAGCACTGGCTTTCTACCGACCTTGTCTGAGGCTCTGCCCAGTGGCCCGGCCAGCAAGATACGAGTCAGTGCGAAAGACGCGGCAAGCACTCCGAGCTCAGTCGCTCCGACACCTAGTTCGACAATATAGAAGGGGAAGATCGGCGTTATCAATCCGAAACCAATCTGTAGAATACTCAATGAGATTGCCAGCATCCATACTTGGTACATCCCACTTCTCGCACTGTCCTGAGGCAGACTGGTTATCTGCTCAGAGTCGTCTGGGGAGTATTCAGTAGCATGGTCCATGGCAAAGTCGCTCAGGGCGCCGCGACAGTGGCTCCTTTTCAGTGTTGCTAAGCAGTCACACAGGGCTCACTTGTCTATGATGACGCGATTCACGCCTTTGACCGCAGTCAGTGTTTCGATGACTCTTCCGGGCAGAGGATCCTGAGTAATGACCTTTAGACAGGGCTCTGGATAGATCTCGACATCTTCTGCAAGAACCTGTCGGATAGCTATTCCATATCCTGCAATGATAGATGTGACCTCTGAGAGAATCCCAGCATTCTCAGGTGATTCAACATATATCGTCAGCACTCCGTACCCTAAAACTTCCCTGACCTTTTCAAGTGAAGGACCGGCCGGTTGGAGCCGCATAAAGAACTGACACAACTTGTCGTTTCGACAGATATCTTCTGTTGTGGCCCGGACAGTTCTTCGGTCTATTCCGAGAGCGTCACCAATAGCTTTCAGCGGGATACGGATGGTTCCGCATTTGATGATGCCTGGCTTTTCGATGGTGAAGCCGTGCCGCACAATGGCTTGTGCTACTTTCAGTCGTTGAGGGGAATCATGGAAGTAATCAACAATCTCGCGCCACATTCCGCAGTCCACCATGGCTGAGTCAGTATTGAAACATTCTTCTCTCCTGTTAGGATTCCTCCCATATAGAACTTGGGCACCAAGAAGATTGAGTGATAGTTGTCTTGCACCGGTCTAGGAGTCCGTGTTTCTATGCAATCCATTTCTCAAATAGCACTTCATCAACGTAACCCTGAGGCATCGCAAAGTGGCGTTCACGAACTCCCACCTCTCTATAGCCCATTGAATGATACATAGAGATTGCAATCTGATTGTCCCTGAATGTGCTTAGGATTATCTTCTCGTATTCTGCATCCACTCCCGCGTCTTCTGCGGCCTCCATCAGTGCGCGTCCGACACCAATTCCTCTCTGCGACTTGACCACGATAATCCCCAGCCTCGCCACATGTTGTGATGCCATCCATTCCTCAGTCTGGAGAGTCAAGTGACCAACGTACTCATCCTCTATCTCGGCCACAAGCATTACGTCGCGGCTATGAGTTGTACTTTGAATCCAATTGACCCAATCAGGCACACTACTATTCGCATCAAAGGTTGGCAGCCAGATTCCTTCATCAATGCGAAAGTGCAACCTAATTGGACAAAAAGGGTTCTGGTCTGATTGAGGACCGTCCTACTCCCGTCATAACTGAATGTCCACCCTAATTACAGGGAGTGTCCTCCCGACTGTCATCTTTGACGAGTCCTTTGCCACCTCTCTTGGTCATTCCAGACCAGACAACTTCCGAGAGGCCTTCTTCTCTTGCGACCTGCGCCAGACGCTCCATTTCGCTGTCAGAGATGAGGTCTGCGTCCTTCAGCGGATACTCAAGTCCGAGAAGAGCGTACTTGTCTATGCACATCTTGTTGAATGCAAGTAGATGGAACCTTTTTGCGTTCGGCATGTTCTTCTTGATAAACCTTGAAATCGCTTTGATGTTGTCCTCGCTGTCGGTATAGCTAGGGATGACTGGTGTACGAACCCAGATGGGAAGTCCGCTTCCATTCACAAGTCGTGCATTGCTCAGGACAAGGTCCAGGGGCACGCCTGTGTATTCAAGGTGTTTGTCTGGATCCATTACTTTGAGGTCGAAGAGAATCATGCTCACGACGGATAGAGCACGCTCTAGGACAGCCTCGCTACAGTAACCGCAGGTATCCAGGGCAACATCTACGTCGTGCCCTCTGAGACCTTTCGCCACTTCAATCATGAAATCGGCCTGATATGTTGGCTCGCCACCTGAGAGTGTCACACCCCCCCCAGATGTCGTGAAGAACACCTTGTCCCGAAGGAGTTCCTCCACAAGCGCCTCGGAACTCCACTCTTTACCCATGACCTTGATAGCACCAGTGGGACACGCTTCTTCACAAAAACCGCAAGTCGTACACAGATCGTGGTCTATCTCCATGCCGTCTGATGTTAGATTTAGTGCACCCTCTGGGCATGCCTCTATGCATGCCTTGTCGCCAATGCACTTTGATGAATACCATACAGTTCGTGGTTCCGGATCTATTGTTTCGATGTTATGACACCACGTGCAACTGAGCGGGCACCCCTTGAAAAACACGGTCGTTCTAATCCCGGGGCCATCCTCAGTGGAGCACCTTTGAATATTGGTTATGAGTCCGCTTTGCATCATTCGAAACCGTGCCCAGTCCTCTTGGTCAATTACCCTTGTAGCTCTCCGTCAACATGTGCGAAGAAGGCGTGTCATCTTGTCCCTCTCAATGGGCAATATAAGCCGATTGAAACAATACTATCATGACACGAGTACGAATATACTACTGGCGCTAGCTTTAAAAACGGGGTCATTCCTGTCGCCCCAGCCTGACCTACTGGTCACTGGGTATCAGGAAGGCTCGAGAATGAGGTCAACAAGAAGACTCCTACCTATGCTACTCCTCACCATCATCTTGGCAGGAGTATTTCAGATTCAACCGCTCGCAATGACAACTAGCTTCGACTACAGAGCCAAACTGGACACATCACACTCCATGATGCCCGCCGGATTCGACTCCCAGAACATCTCTCTGAGCCTTATCAGCCCCACGAACCGGAGTGGAGTGTCTGGCGAATTCAACATCACACTAGACATAACATCTGATTTTGGAACTCTGAACACGACCCTGTTCATTGACAACTCAATCTACTCTGCATATAACAAGACACCACTTAGCGTTGGCAATCAGGATCTCACCGTAAACACGACTGGTCTAGCTGAGGGCAATCTCAATTTCACAATACTTTTCGAATACGAGAATATGACTTGGGATGAGAAAGAGACCATCTATCTAGTCTACTTTGTAGACAATAGTCTTCCCAACTTTGAGGTAGACCTCCTGACTCCGGCCAATGAGAGCACCTTGGTCGATACTGCCAACCTGGATCTCAACATAACATCGGACTTTGACTTCGTAAACTTCACACTATTGGTGGATGGCGTCGCATACCCTTCTTACAACGTGACTTCGATTGTTGCTGAAAGCCAGACAATAGACGTCGATACGATGACTCTTAGAGAAGGATGGCTGAATTTCACGCTCGTGTTTGAGTATGCTGTTGTCAATGTACAGGAAACTCATCTGTATCATCTTGAGTTTCTGGTGGACAACGATGGACAACCAATCTCTCTGACACTGATATCACCGACGAACCAAAGCCAAGTGTCGGGTGTCTTCAATCTGACCGTGGAGATCGCCTCAGACTACGCAGCAGTGAACCTCACTCTATTTGTGGACGACGTCATTGAGTACAATCAGTATAACGAAACTTTGTTCCCCTATGGAGTGCACGACCTGACCCTCGACACCCTGCTCCTCGATGAAGGACTTAACAACTTCACAGTACTCCTCTGGTACAATTCAGAGACAATATCCTACTACTACGAGTTCGTCGTCAACAACTACGGAGCTCCAACTGTGGTCATCCTTTCACCTGCCTTGGATGCAACCTTCACAGGAGTCCAGGCACTGGAACTCAACATCACCTCAGGATATGGTACTGCGAATCTCACTATCAGTGTTGATGGCATTGCGACATCAGAATACAACAATAAAGCTGTTTCTGCAGGAGTCGGATTCTACAACATCAATGGAAGTAGATACGAAAACGGTCTGCACGTTGTAACGGCTCATGTCAAGACAGCAGAGGGACTTGAGGGTTCAGCCTCTCGACAGCTGTACTTCCTGGACCATGTCAGGTTCTATGTAAGAGGAGTAACGAACTACGACGAGATATCGGGCAATCAGAGTATCGATCTGAGAATCGACACACCATACGACAACGTGACGATATCCGTCTATGTGGACGACGTCCTCGTTCCAAACTTGAACAATGTGACCGTTCCCGCTGGTGATTCTCGAATCTCTTTTGACACCACAGGCTATAACGAGGGTGAACACAACGTCACATTCTGGGCATACAGTACTGGTGGATATTCTTGGGAGTACAGGCTCATTCTGGTGGTGGATAATCATGGTGCTCCAACAGTCACATTCGAAGGTCCGTCAACAGATGTGGTCGTGGGAGTCACAACCTTCACAGTTGAGGTCGTGAGTACTTGGGAAACCGTGAATCTCACTGTCTTTATTGACGACGTTGAGGTTTCTGCTCTTGCAGGCCTCATAGTTGATGTAGGTGAGGTCAACTTTGAGATAGACACCAACGCATACAGCAAGTGGGAGCACACAGTGAGGGTCTTGGTCACTACAGAGGAAGGGCTAACAGGAGAGGCGGAGGATGTCTTCGGTTTCGCCAACATCAAAGTGGAGGAAGTTGTCAGTATTGCTGTAGTACTTGTGATTGGGTTCGCAATTCCTCTCAGGAGATGGCGGGGCGGTGGCAAGATAAGGGCGGTATTCATTGCGGACCTTCTATTCATTGGTGTGGTTGCTGGACTCTTCCTAGTGCTTGGAATCAACTCAGTCGCATTTGCCCTATGGCACATCAATTTCGCCAGTATCTGGGCAATTGGGGCAGCGTTCATCTTCACTAATTGGTTGGTTCCTATGGCAATAGAATCGGAGGAGATGGAAGGCTAGGCCAGCCTTGTGACCGGGAAGTCCCTGTGCATCTCGGATTTCCATTTGACGAAGCTCGAGTACCAGGATAGTCTGTCATGAGGGACTAGAGTGAAGACTGTTTCAGCCTTCAGTTTGGAAGCGGCCTTCGCTGTCCTACAGACTACTAGCACTGCATGCTCCTCACCCTTTACAGTAGTATCAGCGACAAATCGGGCGGCCTTTCCTTCAAGCACAACTGCGCCAACACCCACGAGTGCGTCACCGCTATGGTACTCCAGAAGAATCCCAGGCTTTTTGCTCGTGACGACCTCTCTGACAACCTCTGCCAGTTCACCCGGATATGCGATATTAGAGAACCTCATGCTCTTTGGCAGACCTGATGTCGGCGACACTACGACCGTTTTCACCTTCTTTGATTGCTTGGTTGGAATTCTACCGGGCTTCGCTTCAATCCTCATGACCCAGTAGCGTTTGTGATAATCAACCTTCATCCAATAGTTGTAGGCTTCAGGTGGCGTAGTTGCCACAATTCTTCCTACTCTCTTCTCTTTCATCACCTTCTCTGATGCACGAGTCAGTTTGGTGCCGATGTCACGTTTCTGAAACCGAACATCAACTCCGAGGCTGCGGATAATTCCCAACTTGCCTGCCACGGGGTTGCGCTCAACACGGAAGAGGATCTCTCCTACAACCTTCCCTCGAAACGTCGCTACTAGCCAGCCCCAACGTTCAAAGGCAACTCCTCTGTGCTCATTCTTCACTTGTTCTACAGTCGAGAAGCCTTCGGACCACCGCGTGCCCATGTACACCTCGAGAAGGTCCTTGCAGTCCTTCATTGTGCCTCGTCTAATCTTGACCATGTCTGCCGCCCAGTACTAGTGTTAGGACTTAGTTCCTAGGCCACAAACATAAGGATGTGTATCACAGGGCTTCAGAGCTCGCCACTCAGAGAGATACAAGTTGAAGCCAGAGAGGGTGCCGAGGTTCCGAAGAGGTATAGAATTGGCTCAATGCCTACACCTCCTGGGACGTGAACAGCGACTGTGGAAACGTCAGCACCTATCAGCTTGGCTGCTTTATGTGCGGCTTTTGATATCTCATCAGGATTGCTTGTGGGTTCTCTCAGTCGAATAATGAGAGTTCCCATACGCTCGGCAGCTTCGACAATCTCACTCCTTCCACTGATACCGATACAGGAACGTACACTTGGCCAGATACTTTTCGCCCAGAGTACTAACGTTGCCGTGTGTCGAGATGCACCGAACTGTGGAGCTGTCAATGCCTTAACCTTGTCCTCAACTAGAGTTATTCGACCAGGAAAAGCAGCAACATCGGAGGTGGTATTTGCTGTTTCATCACAGGCTACAAGATTGAGTCGCACCTGTGGCATAAGCCTCCGGATTCCAGGAGCTTCTTCAAGCATTGCTAGGGCCTCTTGCATGTCCCCAAGGATTTCTGCTCTACCGGTGAAAGTAGCTTCACTCCCCGCAAGAAGGCCCGTGCAGATTTGACAGCTGAGTTCTCCAAGGGAGAGAACTCTCTCCCTATGCATCATGCAGATTGTCGATCCGATTCTAAGATACATGCAAGTGGAGCAGATCTCCCTTACCATAAGATCTGCCAAGGTGCTTCCCTCGATTATCATGTCACTTAGCTTCTCGGAGAGTGCACCGATGTGGTCAGCCAGTTGCCCCTCAGTGGTTTCATGACTCAGATACTTGCTGACAGCTGCCTGTGTTATGTTCAGCTTGCGGGCAATTTCATTCTGGGACATTCCCGCTTCTCTTAGTCTAGATGCCACGGAGGCCCTTACATATGGAAGGAACTCTCGCTGCACCATCTCGCAGGGGGGTCGCATCTCTATCACTCCTGAGGAAGCTATTTATCAGGGATTGGTTTTATAACAATGTTGTATAACTTTGATATAAAGGTGGTGTAACCTACGTCAGAATATCCCGTCAGAAGAGACCCAAGGACCACAATTGCCGCCATTGTGATTGTGCTCGCCTTAGGAGTAGCAGGAATCGTCTTTGTAAGCCTCCCGCCGCCTGCAGAGAGACCCACCCTAATGGTCTACACCTATGATAGCTTCATGGTGTGGGGTGATGATCCCGACACGATCGACAGTCGAGCGTTTGGGGGCTTCGAAGAGAGATATGATGTGAATGTGAGCATTCAAAGACTTCAGACGGACGCGAAGGGGATCATTACACGCCTTGGAGTTGAGAGCTCCAATCCGGTCGCAGACATCGTGGTTGGGATTGACAACATTCTCATCCTAGAACCCGGGGTGACGGACCTCTTGACCCCATTTGAGCCGCCCAATCTGAACGTGGTCAATCAGTCTTTCATCAATGCTCTAGACCCGGATCACTATATCACGCCGTTTGACTTTGGATTAGTGACGCTGATCTACAACAAGACTTCAATGAGTCCTGCGATGTACCCGCAGTTACTCAACCTAACCTTCCAAGACCTGGCAGACCCGACCTTTGCAGGTGCCCTCGTCACAGAGAACCCTCACCTGAGTAGTCCAGGACTGGCGTTCCTCCTGACGGAAATCACGGTCTACGAGAAGCTTCTGCTTCAGAACTGGACCGAATGGTGGATTGACGTCAACGAGTACATTGATGTCGAATCCGGGTGGTCAGAGGCATGGGAAGCTTGGTATTACGGTCCAACCAAGCACATTCTCAACAGCTACGGTACAGACCCGGCCTATTCGGTCTACTTCTATGGTGGGGAACCAGATACAGGGATTGCCCCAATCTACCACGATGGCGAGCATTATGCGTGGATGCAGGTTGAAGGGATGGGTCTTGTAAAGAATGGCCCAAACCCAGAGCTGGGCAAGCTCTTCATCGAGTATTGTCTGAATGAAACTGTGCAGTCACTGATTGCCACAAACAACTGGATGTTCCCGGTCAGAAGTCATGTTACTCTCGATCCTGCATTCATCCACGCGCTGCACCCAAGTGAGGTCAGCCTGTTGAATGAGCTTCTGCCAAGGGCTGAGATTGCCGCGAATTTAAACCAATGGCTCGATAAGTTTGATGAGATTCGAACACCCTAGGCGAGGAAAGGATCTTGGACCGGCGCTCCATACCTAGACTGTTGGCCATAGCAGCCCCCATTCTACTGCTATCCATCTTCTTACTGTACCCAGTTGCCAGCGTCATATTGGATGGGTTAGTATACGGTCCAGGCTCGTCGTTCACTGAGACCCTTGCTTCATCTGTCACTCAGCGAGTCCTTGGGTTCACTTTCGCCCAAGCAACATTGAGTACTTTGTTGGTCATTGGAATAGGCCTCCCCGGTGCGTTGATGATGGCGCGTGTCAGGATGCCAGGCAAGTCGATTCTAAGGGCGACGCTTATAGTTCCCTTTGTGCTACCGCCGATAGTGGTTGTTGTCGGTTTTCTCAGAGTCTTTGGCTCATTTGGACTACTCGACACCATTGCCATGTCTATCATAGGTACAACGGATAGTGTACTTAATCTCGCAACTGGGGTCGTTGGAATCGTACTTGCACACACATTCTATAATGTCCCACTGGTGATTGTGATGGTTTCCTCGGCTCTCGAAAGACTGAATCCAGAACTTGAGGAAAGTGCAGAGGCCCTCGGTGCGACGTCCTTCAAGAAGTTCAGGCACATCATTCTCCCTCACATCCGCGGAGCATTGCTGGCCGCCTCAATCCTAACGTTCCTCTTCTGTTTCATGTCATTCCCGATTGTGCTTGCCTTGGGTGAGGGGCGGTACATGACATTGGAGGTCAGGATATGGTATGCATTCAGGTCCTTTGATTTCGGAGAGGCCAGCTCCCTTGCTGCCATCCAGATTGCCACTACACTGGCATTGGCCTATTCTTATGTGAAACTGGGAAGAGTGGAGGACGTAGAAACAGGCAAGACCGCGGCGATTAGGACATACCGGCTTGACGAGATGGGTGTGGGCTACAAGGCGATGATCTTAGTCTACATGGGAGTGGTCGGCACTTTGATCTTTGGACCAATCCTAGCAATCATCCAAGCGGCAATATACGATCCACTTGGTGGAAGCTATACACTAGCCGGCTTCGCAAATCTTATCGAATCAGGCACAGGAGGGGGGCTTGTACCACTTGTGAATTCGTTGCTCTATGCAACTCTGGCAACTCTTCTCGCGGTATTGCTGGGAATACCTCTTGCCTATGCCCATCGTTCACGCAGGAGTGGAATCCCAACACTAGCCTCGGCAATGACACTACTACCATTGGGTGTATCTGCGATAACGGTTGCCTACGGGTTGATGCGGATGATTGCGGTTCCGCTCGGGCTTACGACGAACCCGTGGCTCCTAATCGTGATAGCACAGACAATCATAGGGCTTCCCTTCAGTGCTCGTGCGATTGAGATTTCGTTAAGAGGCATAGACCCCGAGATCATCGAACAAGCAGACTCGCTCGGAGCTTCGAGATTGCAGAGGCTGTTCTTCGTAGAGTTACCACTCCTCGCACCTGGCATCCTCGCGGGAGGAGTCTTCGCTTTTGCCATGGCCATTGGGGAGATGTCTGCAACGCTATTCATTGCCCTTGAACAGAATACAACGTTGGCGGTCGTAATCTACCAGTACCTCGGGGTAAGGAAATTCGTGGAAGCAGGAGCCGCTGCCCTAATGCTAGTCGCGATATGCTTTGCCGCCTTTATCTTGATAGAGAGACTCTCAGGAGACGGGAATGGAGGTGCTTTGTAGTGGTTAGTGTCGAGCTACAGGGTATGACAAGAAAGTTCAGAGACGGTACAAGCATTGGACCAATTGACCTTTCAGTTGAGGATGGAGAATTCATGACACTACTTGGCCCCAGTGGGTCAGGGAAGACTACCACTTTACGAATGGTGGCAGGTTTCATCATTCCTCAGTCCGGGCGCATTCTCTTTAATCAAGAAGATGTGACTCAGCTGACCCCCCGAGAGAGAAACGTCGGGATGGTCTTCCAGTCGGTTGCGCTGTTCCCGAACATGAATGTGTACCAAAACATCGCATTTGGATTGGAAATGGCCAACTGGAGCCGTGAGGACACAATCCAGCGAGTGGAAAGTCTTGCGGACCTTCTGGGAATCCGCAGACTTCTCAAAAGGAAGATCAACGAGGTGAGTGGGGGCGAGGGGCAACGAATTGCGCTCGCACGAGCTTTGGCAAGACAACCTGGGCTACTGCTACTCGATGAGCCACTCTCTGCTCTTGACCCACAGCTTAGAGAAAGACTGCAAATGGAGATTCGGAAGATTCAGGAGGAACTGGGAGTAACGACCATCTATGTGACTCATAGCCAAGATGAGGCTTTTGCCATCTCTGATCGCGTGGCAATTCTCAATGATGGCGTAGTGTGGCAGGTTGGTGATCCTCAGGACCTGTACGACAGACCTGCAACTGAATTCGTGGCAACATTCCTAGGGAGCGGAAATGTTCTGAGCGGGACTCTGATTGATTCAACTGATGACAAGATTCTGGTCGAAGCAAACAGTGGTCAGTTCTGGATTCAAGGCTCGGGTCCTAAGGGCTCTCAAGTGAAGTTCACTGTCAAGCCCGAAGACGTTCTTGTTTCCCTGAGTCCTCAGCCCGGTATGACAGGCGCAAAGATGATCTCCGTTATCCCTCAGATTGGGGCGTTCAGAGTGACAATGGACCTTGAGGGCAAGACTATCGTCGCCCTGGTGACGGACGAGACAGTCGCCTGGGGTCTTAAATCACGGATAGGGGAAACTGTGAGCTTCGACATCCGGACAGAGTCTGCAGTGATTCTAAGCGACTAGGTCTGGATCTCAAGTCGAATCCGCCAAGTCTTCTTCACCTGTAACAGATTCTGCGGCAACTAGCTCCTCCATTGTGGTTGCAGACACAAGGCCGCGGTCTATTGTCTTCATGACGGTGTCACGGATTATTTCTCCTGAACCCAACATGTCGGGGATCTTGTAGGTGTCCACGAGAAGCCCTATCATTCGACTTGTGGCCCTGTTCTTTACGTACATGAAAATCAGAGTGAAGTTCATTACGATGGCGTAGAGAGGCCCTAGTACCACGAGAATGACAAAGATTGGTAGCCAAGGCGCGTCGAGTCCGGTTGTGATTGTCAACTCCAGCCACACAAGTATAATGTCAACTCCAGCAAAGAACTCTAGAATATCCTCTAGGTCATCTCCTACGTTGCTGAGAGATCTGTCTCGAAGGTCGAGATGAAACAGACCTGCATCCTTGATCACCCAAGGGCCATAGTACAGAATAAGGATGGTAAATGGAAGGATTGCTGTGGACAGTATAAAGACCCAGGCACCGAAGCTCAAGATGTCTGCAGTTTCGGCTACTACCATCAGGTCGAACTCCATAATTGTGAGTGCCATTCCGGCCACAAGAACCGAACCGTAAAGGGATCTTCGCATCACTGTTGAGAAGCTCTGATCCTTCTTGTCAGGACTGACAAAATACTCGCCTGTGCCGCGTTTAAAGAACCTGTGAATCCTGAGTGCGGGCGAGGCTGACCGTGGGAATCTGACAAGGATTATACAGAGTATGCCGCCCACGATAGTGGCTCCAATTGATCCCACTAGCATGACAAGGGTGTAAGGGCCAAGGTGGGACACTGTGATGCTAATGAGGCCAAAAACGGAGAGGACATAGAGCAGACCCCACGTTGAACCCACCATGACAAGTATGGAAACTACGAAGCCAGCGAGCAGCTGAGAAACGCTAAGAGTCTTGGACTTTGCAGCGTGCTCGTCATAGAGCTCTGCAAGCGTTTTTTGCGTCATATCCACCGTTGTACCTGTACACAGTCCGTGGTAGATAAGGATTCTTGAATCACGCGCCCATCCATTCCCGGGCTTACGTTCCTGAGCCAAACGAATGATAATCCAACACAACAACAATCATATACCACAAGTAGAGATAACGAGCTGTCCACAGAGATGGCGCTATCTCTAGAGGTCTTCCGGTGGCTAACACTGTGGAGGCGTAGTGCAGCTCGATGGTACGGACAAACAGCACCGTAGTGATGAACCATGGTCATCGGTTATGAGGTCTCGGAGGATGGAACTCTTCAGGAAGTAGAACTCACGAAAGCGGACTTGGACTCGCAGAAGGTAGTCTGTGTAGTTGACGATGAAACCAAGTCAATCTATCTGTGGAAGGGTAACCAAGCTGGGATTCGTAGGAAGTTCATCGGCGCCAGGGTAGCGACCAATCTGAGGACCGAATATGGATTCCACTTCAAAGTGAGAGCAGTCGACGAAGGCGAAGAGCCGCCTACGTTCTTTACGGCTCTTGACGGAACCACGGCTGCAACGAGAGTTCTGAAGCCTGGCGAACCAGCACCGCCCCCGTCGCCACCAAAACCCAAAAAGGAAAAGCCAACGGCCGAAGCTGCAGTTGAAGCCGTACCTTCTGCCCCTCCACCGAAACCAAAGACTGAGCCCCCGAAACCTGCGGCGGCAGCCCCGCCTCCCTCCCCGAAGACTGCAGCACCCAGAGCAGCTCCTGCAGCTCCACCTCCAATCGCCGCCACCTCTACTGAGATAAACGCAATGCTAGAAGAACTGCAGAACACAGATCCTCCCGAAGGTTATCAGCGCGAACTCCTGATAGTGTATAACGATTTGTTCACTGTGGCAGAGCACAAGGTTTCGGTCTTCGGTCAGGAGAAAGTTGAGAGGAAGTTCGAGAAGGTGAAGGACCCACCGGAGGGCACGTTCATGGCAGAAGGGTTCATTCCAAGAGTCATTGTCAAGGACGGCAGGGTGCTTGGAATTGAGTTACTCAAAGGCACACCAGAGGCAATCCTCAGCCCCATAAAGCAGGAGATGAAAGAACGTCTTGGAGACCTGATTAGCTTCTTCAAATCGGAAGCGGCCGAGGAACCAAAAGAAGATATGAAGAAGACCAAGAAGGCGCCCAAGAAGAAGCTGGTAGCGAAATAGTGTTTTCATTAAGACAACGACAAGGAGCGATAGAACATGTCACAACATCTTGACCCCGAAAAGGAGAAGGAGCTTGTTGAGCTTCTTATGGGTCTTACGAATTATGCTGACCTCGATGCCATTGCGGTTGTCAGCAAGCAGGGCGTCAAACTGGCCTACTTCGCAACGGAGGACTCAGATGCAGATCCCGACTTGATGGCCGCTGTCAGTGCAGCCCTGCTGATGACGGGTGAGATGGCAGTTGGGAAGCTCGAGCTAGGTGGTCTCTTTGAGGTCACTGTTAGAGCACAGGGAGGATTTGCGGTACTGTCCCAAGCCGGCGAGTTTCTACTGATGGGCGCCGCAAAGGATGTCACCTCAATGGGGCTGGCAGTCACTCAGATGAGAAAGTATGCAAACGAGGTTGGCGAGCTACTGTCAAAGTAGAGTCTATGGTCTTCCCATTTCCCGATGCCGGGCAACGTCGACTTCGCTTCGAAGTGTCTACTCTAGTGAAGGCGGAAGCAGTATTTGCGCGATATCCGAACTAGGGAGGCCCTTGAAGTTCTTGGATGCGACCCAGAGGCACTCCTCTCCTGAAACATCCAGACTGAAGCCTGCGTCCACAAGTCCGAGGAGGTACTCCATGTGAGCAATCATAGTCAACGGCATCTTCTTGAGTCGTTTCGAGTCACTTTCTGGTCGTGGACCGGATGGCATAAAGACCTCAACCTCTATCGTCAAAACCTCTGGATTCTCAGGGAAACGCAAGAGGAGAATCTGAAGCCAATCCGTTCTATTCAAAACTGAAAGCCTCTCTCCAGTGGAACCTACCTCTGCTTGGTTAGTCGGAAGTTCAGCAAATTCTTTGATTCTGGAGAGCATGGCTGATGCAGAGTCAGGCATCTGATTCCAATCTCGATTGCGTCCGGTCATCGTCGTCCGCCTCACTATTGCATTGGTAGGGAGGGGCCCTTTGGAAGATTGCCCCTCCCCTCTTAGCAAATAGATGTCTGTCAATGCATTCCTACGCAACTAGATGATTAGTTGATTCGGAATATGCCTGGAGCATAGTGAGGCGCTGGCATGTCTTCGTACCACTCAATGACGCCTCTCATGTGCACATTGCGGCCCTCATACACCGAGAAGGCATCGAAGCCTTCTTCGACATTGCCGTTCATGTGGTACTTGGTGTTTGCTCCGATGGTCACTCCTTCATCATATCCCCAAAGAACCAATTCATCGGGATAATCCGAGGGCAACCAGTACGCCCAGTCACTGGGTTTGCCATTTGGTATTGCTGGAAAGCTAAGATCGCCCATGTCATAGATCGCCCAAATCTCGCCGAAGAAGAACGCATTTCCTCTTTGCGGATTCTCAAATGGCTTTCCTGTCCAAAACGCGAAGAATAGCATCCCGTATTCTTCTCCATTGATGGTTATTGTTCCAACCCAATCAGGTACCTCAGTGTTATATTCTGGCCAACCCAGATTGAACTCCAGGTCCATGGTACCATAGAGAGGCTTGGCTTCGGCCGCAGGAGCTATTGAGAGCACCACTAGCATGATGACCAGCGGCAGTATCAAAACAGACCGTTTCATCTTCTCTTTCACCTCCAAGTCTCAGGTTCAGTATGAACCTTCAACAGAATAGATGTGGCCTCATTGTATATGAGTCAGCGTTCAAGTGCAATGGCTATCTCAAAACCGCAAGAATTCGTATGAAATGTTTCCCGAGGGTTGAAGGATTGGAATCGAATCGGAATCACTCTTGCGAAGTCAATCAGTAAGCCCTTCTAGGATCTCGTCCAGTCTGTGTTGACTCAGGTGTGGATAGGCTCTGTAGGTGAGAACCATCAGGGGAGTAGCTGCAGCCACAAACGGTAGCCGCTCAATTGCCAGAAACATGCGCTGCATCTGAAGAACGTCTACACCTACTGTAAGGGAAAAGGCTACGGGTTCTGTCACTGAGAAGCCCAAGCCGTAGGTATACTCACCACAAATGTCCTGCATTGAGCTCAACAGTTGTTGGGGAGTTATCTCATTATCAGCAAGTTGCATTTTGACACGGAACGTAGGGCCCTCTACCATTGGATCTGTTCGAACCATGAAGTAGAAGGCTCCGCTGTCCTCTATCTCCCTGAGCAATCTGCGCGCCTTTCTCAATGACAATCCAGTTTCGTCTGACAGCTCCTTCACCTGAATACGCGGGTTTTGTTTGAGGGATTTCAATGCTAGGAGGTGCTGTTTTGTGAGTTCCATCTTCTCTCCACGACCCCAATTAGAAACTCGCATCCAGTTTGCTATGACATTGTGGAGCTCGACTTCCTCAACACCATCCAGTCTGCGAAAGTAAGCCGCAATCTCGCTCAAACGAATGGACCCGATGTAGTTGCCGTAGAGGAGGTAGGACCTTCCCCTTGGCGATACAAGGCGAATCACAGCGTGAACTTCGGGCAGACTGCCAAGCGAATCCGCGAGGTTCTCTTCATCCTCTGATCCATCGGTGTGGATAAGCGCCCAGAAACGTTCGGCACCAATCATTGCGTGGGAGGGCATGACGACAAACTCTCGTATGGTCCCAGCGTCCATCAAGGAATTGACTCGCTTCATCACCGCGGTTGTGGACAATCCCACTCTTTTGGCCAATTCTCGATAGCTTATTCGAGCATTC
>LRSK01000214.1 GCA_001563325.1 Candidatus Thorarchaeota archaeon SMTZ1-83 | reverse complement strand
CTAATGGGAATGCTGCCACTTATGCTTTTACCAGTTGAAACTAAGTACTCGTCAACATCGCGTTCTAATACAGAGTCAACTACATCACTTATCCAGTGGATGCTGTATTCCTCTTCTAGAGACCCATTGGACACCTGACTGTCACCACCTTCACCCTTTGTCCTGTGCTAAAGAAGATTGCTCTATACTGAGAACTCGGTGACACGAAGTTCTGACTTGCTCTGGAATAGCAGATAAACCGGAACAGCAGCAATCACCACTACTACCAGAAGCGCCACAAGAGTAGTTACCATAGCAAGAGGAAGATAAAGGAGCGAAGGAACAGCTGCTTCGGGAATTAGGAAGTAAATGCTGAATACTGTGGCTACAAACACAGCTGGAATTCCTGACTTCATTCCGATATCGACACCCTCGGCAATTATTGTCTTGGCGATAAATGAGGGCTTGGCTCCGATTGATTTCATTATAATATAGTCACGCAGCCTGCCAAATACAGAAACAAGTAGGTAATTCATCAGACTAAGAAAGGCGCTTATCAGAGCCATTATTGGTAATGGCTGAATCAATAGCCAAAATGCGCCTATCGTATCGAGATTCTCTTCGAGCAGATCCTGTTGGAGGAAAATCTCAAAGCCCTCAGCATGGGCAAGAGTTTCAATCTGGGCTATAGTTGAAGGGTCATATTCTTCTAGTTGAAAGAGGGCTAGATTTACTCCCGAAACACCAAAGAGGTCCTGCATTAGCTCAAGATTCAGGAACGCAACATCACCACCATTGAGAATATCAAATGCGATGGCACTGACATTCAACGAAGAGCCACTTACTTCTAGTTTTTGTACAAGTGGATCATCATACATGGTAACTGCTATCTGCCCTCCAATCCACACATCAAGGTTTGAGCTAACCTCTTGGCCTTCAAAGAACCAGTTTGACACAGTTGAGTCCCAATCAAGACCGACAATCAAAGCTTTCCCACGCCGGCCTTGGCCTATGCTTTCATATTGCTCAAAGGTGGGATTCCATATGATTCCAGGACCTTCACGTATGTCTGCGTATTGCAACAGTCGTAAGTCGATCTTCGTGACGGCAGGCAGATCTGTCACTGTGCCAATGAGGCTTGATGGTATCATGTAAGTGCTGTTCATGAAATCAAAAGACTCGTTCAGAGTGTCACCATTGAGAGAGTAGGCATCATAATACTGATTCAGTAGGTCAGGATTACCAATCGCAACGACATCTGAACCCATCGACCTGATTATGTATGCGTCAGTGGTTGCTTCTACTACTCCTCCACCAATCCATAACATCGATGCTAATGATATGCTTAGAAAGAGAGAGAGGAGAGTACGGCCAGAACCCCTAAATCTTCGACCTGTCCCCTTGGTGGCAATTCGAAATGGCAAGCCAAAACTATCCAGATATCCTGCTCTTCTTACTTTTGTGCCAACCTCTGGGTTCAGTGCCGCTATTGGGGATTCATGCACAGTATCATAGATTGGCTTTTGAGCTGCAAAGAATCCGATGATTAGATAGATTGCAGCGTATGCCAGAACCTGGAGCCATGGAAATTCTAAAGAGAAATTGAGGGAGGGAACAAGTGATGCCATCCAAGCCAGACCGAACACATAGAGGAGTGCGCCTGCGGCAATCCCGACGATTACACTAGACCCGAGGAGGATTAGGGCTTGTGCCATAAAATGGTCGAAAATCGTGTCCATCAGGGTGCCGATTGACTTCATGAGTCCAATATCCTTGCGTCGTGTCACAACTTCAAGTGAGATGGTACTGGAAACCACAACAACTCCAAGTGACAAAGCCAGCAATAACGTTGCCCAGATGAAGGTTTCAAATAAGATTGCTAACGCACCAGCAATACTTCCTGAAGTGAGAATGAAGGTGACATCAAGTAGTGCATTGCCAAATAGAAGAAGGAATGTCGTAGCTGCAACTACCGTTGTTAATGAAGCAAAAATCAGTGTGGTCCTGAATGGACGCCTCTTCAGGTCCTTTGATGCATAGTCTTGCTCAGACATTAGAGGACAACACTCCATCGGCCATAGTCAGATGACGTGCACCTTTCGTTCTAACAATAGCAGAGTCATGAGTCATCGCAATTACTGCTTTTCCAGACTGATGCAATAATTGGAGAAGATCTCGAACCATCTTTGCACTCTCTGAGTCCAAATTGGCAGTTGGCTCATCGGCCAGGATTATAGGGGGATCATTTGCCATTGCTCTGGCAATAGCTACTCTTTGTTGTTCTCCAGAGCTTAATTGCCACGGAAGATGATCAGTCCTTTCAGCAAGCCATACTCTTTCCAAGAGCTGTAGTGAGTCTTCTTGGATTTCATCCAAGCTTTTGTCAGTCAATTGCATAGGGAACATGACATTCTCTAGCGCAGTGAGTGTGGATATTAGGTTGTAGCTCTGAAAGATGAAACCAGTATTTGCAAGACGAAAGGTCGCCCTGAACGATTCATCATAGTCCCCGATTGGGACATCCATCACAAATACGCGACCCTCAGTGGCGTAGTCTATTGCACCAATGATGTTGAGTAGCGTCGTTTTGCCTGACCCTGAAGCACCAGTGATCGCAACAAACTCGCCCATTCCGATTCCGAGGTTGATGTTTTTGAGCGCATCAATCTCTCGTTTCCCAAGGGAATATCTTCGCGATACATTTTCGAGGCGTACCGCGAACTTAACTCCATCACTGTCTATGCTTTCAATGGTTTCATAGATGTCATCAGCTACCCAGGCATCATCATCAGACATGGCAGGCACCTCTTAGGTATCATTTCAATAAGATGTGAGGGCATCTTGCCCTCAGCTCAGGTCAGTTCTAGTTGAAAGATAAATCTACAGGTATCTCAACTAATGTACTAGTAGCCCCAAGGAGATAATCGAATTCCGGGCCCAATCGCTCAACATCAGAGGTTTCTCTCTTCCGAAGACCCGAATTGTACGAAGGATATCGGAATCTACTAACCCGGTCACGTAGTAGCTAACGAGGCTTTTGTCAACCGAGAGAGTCCTACTCAGTTCTGCTTGAGTGATTCGCCCATTGGTCGCGCACTCCTGCAGGATTGACTGTATCGTTGGGTTTCTGGTGAATGCAGTCAATCTCAATACTTGATCTTCTGAAGAATATCCGCTAAGAAACAGATGTCTGGCATTACCGTTCCTGATAGAGATTATCACACCTTCACTCTCAAGATTATTCAGATGGTATTGAAGAGCACCCATTGCGCAACCTATGTTTCGATGAAGCTCTCTGAGATGAATTCCAGGATATGTGGAGATTTCATCAATTACTCTGTCTCGCAGCTTCTCAAGTCTTTCTTGGTCTCTTCTCTCCAGTGAGATGGTGCCTAATGCCAAGAACAGGGAGCCTGGTATGATTGAACGCGACAACCCGTCAATAGAAACAACAGAGGTGCCTATGCCAGATAGTATCGAACTCAAATGGAAGTCAATAGTTGATGTGTTGTGCAACCATTGCACACTGGGCTTAAAGTCTATGGCAGGCATTACTGAAGAATCAGAAACTTCTTGAGCAATTAGCTGTGAGCTTGTAGAACCAAACCCAGAAAGGACTAGTCCAGTTAGACTTGTCGCTAGAAGAAGGAATGACAGTCCTACTATGAAGTTCCTAACTATCTTTGAGCCCATTGTCCATCTTCCGCCTATTGGTTATTGATGTTTATGCCAATTAAGCAATTTGAATGATTAAGGGACGTACTATTAATCAATCTATCCACGCGCAGGATATGTGAGAGTTATCTTGAACCTGCAAGCATCTCCCCCAGCTGACATGCAGGTCTCTTCAACAATCTGCAATTTTTCATATTCCATCCTGTTGTAGTCTGTAAGATACTCAATGACTGCCTCTGTGAATCCTTTGAGGAAGTAGCATGATGGCTCATCAGCATCATAGCCAGATGCATAGGGATTGTCTTGGATTCGAATAATCGCTTCTTCATCTAGGAAGAGCTTGTATAGATTCTCAATCTCAACATTGCCAAATGGTACAATCAATGTACCAAGTGCCATCTTGAGAAACTCGACAATTCCCTTGAAATCCCCTGGTGGCTTCTGTTTGCCCACTCTGAAGTACTCACGCTGCGCCTCCAATCCAGCAAGACGCCCAGCACTATAGTAAAGGTCTTTAACACTGTCAGGGAACATCACTGCAATACGATTACCGAGCTTATTCCATGTCTTAGCGAAAAACGCTCTCATTAGGTCTCTCTCTTTGAGTCGACCTTGCCACCAAGGAATAACATCTTCCTGTTCAGACATTATACGCCTCCGAAGGAGGAAGAACAGAATCGCGTGTTAAGTGCTTTGTGTTGACTCACTATACTAGACGGACATTCCATGTACAATTGTCAGCACCAGTGGCCTTGCAAAGCTCTTGGAAGACCTTCGCATCTACGCCCTTGATTTCAAGAATTGCCTCGAGGATGCCACTGAATGCTTCGCAGTAGCCAAATCCCCTCATTCCCTCCAATGTGACATCTTGACACCATACGCAGTCTTTATCAACAACTCTGACTGAGCCCCTTGCGGACTTCATATCCACATCAGTGGGCTTCCTATCAAATAGTAGTTTGTAGACACTATCTATGAGCTTGCCAACATCTTCACGTGTCATCACACTTTCTTTTGTCCTAGATGCAAGCTCGGTTGTCAAATAGAGATGAGATCCCATCTCTTTGCCTAAGTCACGAAGTCGTTGATTAGCCTCATCTATGTTGCTTGTTTCAGCGAGGACCTTGTCAACCCACTGAGCGTAAAGGCTTACGAACAATGGATTTTCTATCTTTGCCATATGATGTGGAACCTCATTCTGATTTTCTAGATAGTCTTGCCAATCATCTTGATACCATACTTCTTGTTGCGGGCGATTATTTGAATAACTTTGGAATTCTGAACACCGGCCATTTCTGCTATCTCTTCAGTGGTCTTAGTGCCGTCGCATAGCCTCAATATCTCGACGTCGCGACCATCGATCTTCGATAAATCTCCAATAAACTTTGGACACTTCACAAATCTGCCCATTGTAGCTTCAGAAACGACAATGGATTCTTCACACAAGGGAACTCCAACTATGTTTTTCGAAGCAGCCCATTTTAGAAGATCAATTACTCTCTCGTTTGGTTGAAACATTGAATCGGCAACTTGTGCAACTGATAAAGAACCATCCACAAGCATTAGGACATCGAAACCGAAATTTCGATGCATCTGCTTCATTTCCTTATACAGGTCAGAGTCAAGGGTCAAGGCGGCTGCATAAGCTGGACCCCTTTTCGGGACTGTAGAGGGCTGAACGTTGAAAGCCTCTGGAGGTCGGACAACAACTTCTTGTATAGGCGGCGGCGTAGGTTCGACAGAAATGATAGGCTCGGTCACTATTGGCTGTGGCGAGGGCATCTCAGATGATGTCGATGCAGCCTGCATGGCTATGCTTTCAAGTACCTTGAGATTGGATTCGGCCGATTCTTCAAACTCCTCTGGAGGCGGCGGAAGCTCAATCCCTTCCAACAACCTCAGCACATTTTTCGTCTTGGCAATGGCAAGGCCAAGTTGCAACTCTGGCACATAAAGAACTGTAAGTATCCAATTCAAATCGACCGGAGAGAGAACCACAAGCCCCCTATCTGTGTCAATTGTCATGAGGCGTAGATCTGTTTTGTAAAGATTGATACTATCCCTAACTCGAGGAAAGAGCTCATTAGGGAAAGAGAAGCTCACAAATGGCCGTCCGGCCTTCGTCATCAAGGAGTAGCCGAGCACCTGCTCATCGAATCTCAGTTTTGCCAGGGCTCGTTCCAGATCGCTGTTCATCTCTGCACCTCTATTTTGCTCTAGACCAATCTTGACTGCCTGTGATTGGCTTTCATCCGATGTGGTCTGAAAAGCATTGTGGTTGCACGATGGAGTGTTTCGCATTGGTGCCAATGATTCACTCAATACTTGCGGGTACAGATTCACGTACCACACTCGAAGAAACCGTTAAGTGTATTAATTATACGCCACAGCAAGACTCGAGGATTGGAAGAGGCCACATAATGAGGAATCTACTTGGCGGCTTATTGGGGACACTCATAGGTTCGTGGCTATTAGTACTCATATTGAATCTGAATCCTCCGTCCTACCCTCAAGAAGTGATTGGCCTATGGACTTTTCTTGAAGGCAGCTACAGCTTGAGTCAGAGCTACGTGACTATGTTCAGTCTACCCACGTTGGCATCGTATCTTCTAGTATGGCTAATAATGGGTGCTGTTACAGCACCATTCTCGAAGTCAGGATGGAATGCAGTGAGAACGGCGCTCTGGACAGGTGCTTGGATCAGTATGTGGGCACTAGCCTCAATTCTTCTTCTGAATCCTGGATTTTGGAGTGATCCAAGTCGGAATTGGAGCTTACTTCTGCTATTCACATCTACAATAATTGCTTCAACTCTCACTCTTTTGTCTGCCTATCCCATAACCAGAATCATGAGAATGGCTCGTCGCGAGAGAGAGCTGCCAATACCAGATAAGATAGAAACTATATGCGAGTGTGGCGCAGTGTTCAAATCAAGACCCTTGGTTTGTTCTGAGTGTGGTAGAACACTATCTGGATAGAATACAGATGTGGAAATCACCCTAGTTATCGTTGCCTAGTGATACCGCCACCAAGGATTCCGCCCACCACAGCAGCAATTGCAGGATAGAGGGAACCATAAAGTACAGCCTCAAGGATAAGCATCGAGGGGCCCCCGAATAGGGCCGTAAAATCAGTGGTCCCAATCACAAAGACAAGTATCCATGTCAGAAACGCACCAGCGATGACAGCGAAAAGAGCTGCAAGAATTCCTGAGAGAATATCACGAGCAAAGAGGCCTGCCATAAGACCACCAGTCCCCCAAGCGAGAGCCATCAAGACCGTCCCGCCTTGGGCGCCAGTCATTAGAATGGCACCTAGGCCTGAAAACCCAACAGTTGCAGGATAGAGAACGGTTCCTACAACAGCGAGTCGCATCTCCAGATCAGTGTAAGACAGAAAATCGGCTACTACGGTGGATGAGATGAGGTCCTCAGGCATGACACCACCAAAGGTCAGTACGACAAAGGCGATTGCGAAAGCTGTGATTAGGCCTATGAACGTGCCAAGAAGTTGACCCAAACGCGGACCTCCGATATGTCTACTATTCTCTTCTCGATTCGTGCTTTTATATACATATGCGCGACGGCCGATGCAATTGCCTATTTTTGAATCTCACACATTCTATATTGAGTCGTGGTTCAGAGATATTTCCTCAGAGTCCACGTGCAGACATCATCACCAAGAGCCTTGCATGATTCTTGAAAGCTATCAGCCTTAAAGCCTCTAAGTTCCATTACTGCGTCAAAAACTCCGCTGACAATATTGCAGTATTGAAGCCCTGGCATATCTGTAATCTCTACACCAGCACATATTGGACAGTTGGCATCTGTAAACTTTATTGTCTGCTCGTCATCGCTCACCCATATCTTAGTGAACTCTTGACCGGAATTGACCTTGTATGCCAAACCCAATGTGCTGGCGAACTCGGCAAACTCGCCAGCGTGCTCGCGGATTCTGTCAGCATAATCCATTAGGAGGGTTTCACCGACCTTGAAACCAATCTGTTTCATCTTGCGATTGATTTCTTCGACACTCCCACTTCCAGCCATGAGTAGGTTCATCATTTCTCTGTAACTCGCTTGAAATAGAACCTTTGACACTTTGTCGGTCATGAATGACCATGCGATCTTACCTTTGATTCCCATTATCTTTACACCTCTGGTCTAGCTATGCATCTTCTTGCTTTTTCTTACAAACCTGAGCGTCTTGCCTCGGTAAGGAATTATGCTCTGCAGTGCTTGGAAGTATGGGATGTTCAGTTCGTTGGCAATTTCCTGTAGAGGCCTATTGCCATCACACATGGACAGCAGGTCCCGATGCTCTTTCTTCGCTTTCTTCAAGTTACCCTCAAAGAGTGGCAACTCAATGATCTCGACTGCACCAGTTTCCTGTTCTTCAGGACATTCCACGCTGACTATATTCCTTGGAACACACCAGCGAATTACTGCGAGCGTTTCTTCGACTCCTCGAGCAAGACTCTCAGCTATCTTGAAAATTGTACGTTTCTCATCAACCATCAGTAGGACATCTATACCAAGGTTAGCAAATCGAATCTTGATATCCTTGTTGAGACCGGATTCGAGGGTCATCGATTCGTTGTAATTCTCTCCTCGAAAAACAACACAACCATGATGGATCTCAATCTCGATTTCGGCTATTGGTTCCAAAATCGCTTCAAACACCGGTTCTGGTTCAGTCACAGGAGGTTCAAGCAGCTCTGTTGGAGTTGAAGATTGAGAAGTAGCCCCAACTTGTGGATGCTGCAATGGCGTGGGTACTGAAGCAAGAGTGGGAGGGGGAGGCAGATTGACTTCGCCCATTAGTTTGATAACATCCGCTGCCTTTTGAAGCGCCACTCCGAGCTGCAAGTCAGGCGAGAAGAGCACTGCAAGCACCCAGTTTGCATCTATCCTAGAGAGAACAACAGTGCCTTCGCCCGTCATGACATTCATCATCCTTAGAGAATCCGAATGAATGCGGAGAGCACCCTGCACCTGCGGCAAAACCTCCTCTGGAAGAGAGAATGATAGGAATGGTTGCCCATCATTTGTTATTAGAGCATATCCGCTAACTGCCTCATCAAATTTGAGTTTGGTCAAAACACGCTCTAATTCCAAGAAGACGCACACCTATTTTTCCATTTGTAGTTGCCCGGATGTATCAAGAACGGCTAACAAGTCTTTCGCCGAGGGACTCATAGGGGGGGTTAGAACGAAGAAATATGATTATCTCCTCTATGGAGGGGTGAGAGGCATCCACAGAGGAAACATATTGCGATGCAATAGCATTAGCGAGAGTCAGTCGATCGAAGTCCGATAATCTTTGCAGTGTGCCATAAATATCTCCTGCATTCCATGAATCTCCAGCGCCACAAGTGACCCTACTTACTGCATCAAATGCAGGAACCGTGGTAAGATCGTCATCAACAATGGTTGCAGCGAAATGCGGAGTATGTAAATCAATTCTCGTTCCAGTTTCAGTCGACAAAAATTGTGCAGCAGATAACCAGTCCTCAGGTTTTGATGAGGGCTGGTCCCAACGACTATCCTTTCCACTAATAGCCCACGCAAACCAGCGAGCCTCATTCTCATTCAAACTTACTATGTCAACTAGACCTTCAGCCAATGCCTTCCTAGCAAGCGGTTCTATTATCTCTAAATGTCCAGAAGGATCGCCGACATCCATGAATCTCAGGGCTTTTGATGATTCTCCCACCATCGTAAACAGGTCTTCTGTAAGTTGAGCTGCATCGGGATTATGATTCAAGTTGAGTAAGGCTACGAGACTGCTCTCACGTATTGATGATAGGTCTGCTTCTGTGAGGTCTGAGAAGGAGAACTCCGCAGCAGAACCACTATCACTCACCATAAGATTCACGCGTCTTCCCTTGAATTCAAGCTCGATTGACACAGTTGAAGATAATCTACCATTTGTATGAATATGACTTAGATCAAGGTCAGGGCTCACAAGCGTCGGAAGTATTTGTGAACCATACTCGTCTGTAGTTACAATGAGAACGGGATCAAGACCTAGCGTGAGAAGAGCTGAGGCCGTATTCACGGAATTCCCTCCTCGACGAAGGAACTGTCTATTACCTAGGAGGTTTCCTCCACCTTGCTTGGCTAGTCTTGTTAGACCTTCGATGAATTCCTCAAAGCCTCCAGCTATGACAAAGTGGTCGACATAGAAATCCGGTAGAATTACTGGTCGCCCTACTTCGACTGGATTCTCAAGAGCTTCGATGAGCCGGTCGTACTCCAGCACTACCGCCTCCATTAGAGAACTGAACCGATATCAGACCTTCTTCAGCGCGGCCTTCACCATAGCTGTGATTCGATCTTCTTTGATACCAGTCTTCTTGGCCACCTTATCGATATCACAATAAGCCAAATCAGCGATCGACTTAATGCCAGCTGCCACCAATTGTTCAGCCTCATCCTTCTTGACAGGTCTGAGAGATACAAGCTCTGCAACAACCTTGTCATCCTTCTTTGTAGGCTTTGACTCAGCGATTTCCGTTTTAGTCAGCTCGGCAACAAGATCATCCAGATCTTTGATGTACTGCTTAAGTATCTCCACATTCTCTTCATGTGTGGTCTTTCGTCTGACATCTATAATGAGTCCCATGCGACGCGCTTCTTCGATCGCGAGTCCAGCCTGTTCCGTTTCATTAATACTGAATCCTCGACCCCTACGGGGTTGGCCCTTACCAGGTGACTTCACGCGGGGCTCTGCCGCTATTTCGAAGCTCATAGAGAATCACCAAATTCGGCACGCCAGCCTGAGGTCTGCTTATTAGGCTTTCGAGATGGCAAAGACTCGCATATTACTTGGAGCGAGTAGTTGCTGATGTAGAAGAGGAAGACTGCACTACTAGTCAACCACCGAATTGATTCCATGCTGTCAAATCACTACAATTTCAGCATAGATGTTTCTTACTTGTCTAGTCCTCAGATATGCGATTATGACAGTATTGAGAAGGATGAACGGAATGCTAAATGTTAGAAGGTACATGATAAGCGCCGCAACATTCCTTGCAAGAGCAATCCTCCAAGACCAAGGTTTCAGTTGCCAAAGCCCCCATCCCGTAAATACAGCAATTACTGATAACGCTCCACGAATTACTTCATATGCAACAATTGCAATCACGTAACCTGGTGAAACTGGATATATACCCCCAGCAAAGTTCATTAGCATAAAGACAAGACCCAGAATTCCTGACATAAACTCTAGAGTGGCTACAATTGTGACTGTTGTATCCATTTCGTCTACTTCTGCAGAGAGATCGTTCGTCAATTGTGACATTGTTTATTCCCTCTTCCTCGTCAGCAGTATTGCCATTGCCACCATTACTAATGGAATGAGGATACTCAAAGGAAGTATGATGAAGAACACGGGCACTTGGATGTCCATACCTCGGGGGATCATTTCCAGAAATACAAACACAATGGTCACGGCAAGTATGCAGCTCATCACGATTAGAGAGCCACCAACAAGATACGCCCATTTGGGTGGTCGACTCATGGCGCTCGACCCTTTTCCCAAGAACTGCTGTAAAGTTGGCTCTCTAGTCACTTGACACATGGATTTCAAATGTGGTCCCTGTTATTTACCCCGTTTGTACAAATATGCTTTTAGCCCGCTCACGGATTGCTATGAAGGAGGACGGCATTTGGAGTCTTTAGTTAGATGAGCGTCGAAGTATATTGTGAAGAGATTAGTTATGGGTGTTGGGCTTTCGAGCTGGGATCTAAAAATCCTCGAGCGTCGTCTGCTTGACTGACATACGTTTGAACATTAAATCGAGTTTCTGCTGTTGTCTTGGCTTCATTCTACCCATTAATTGGAGCATCTGCAGTGCGTTGAACGGTGCATTTCCACCAAAATGATTGTTCCAGTATCCTAGAACGGATTCGGTTCTAGACATTACATCTTCTAAACGAGGCTTCCATTCCCTTAATTCCTCAATGGAATAGAGATAGTTGTACCATGGATTCACTCCATGGCCATGCCATCGTATATAGGCGAAATCTGTGGTGACACGCAAATCAATCGGGAGCTTGGGTTCATCAACTATCACGTATGCCACACCATAGTCCTCAAGCATCTTCGAAACCCTCTGATTGAGCCAGCTCTCATCCCTAAACTCAATAGCATAACGAAAGGATGAATCAAGCTCTGAGAGGAACCTCTCCAGATTGGCCATCTTAGAAATGTCCCAAGGCGGAAGTTGAATCAGCAAAGCTGCAATCTTGTGTTCCAAGGGACTCACAAGAGAGTAGTAAGATTGCAGAACTTCACCGCCCTCGCCAGACAGATCTAGTCGACTGTCATGAGTGACTTTCTTAGGAATCTTGGCAGTGAAGAATTTGTCCTCACCTAGCGATGCAAGATGCTTCACAAATTTCGCTTGCGGTAGGGCATAGAACGTTGAGTTTATCTCCGCAGTTTCGAAGATTGCAAGATATTGCTGAAGAAGCGATCCTCTTGAGTGATAGAAAACATCCTTCCAATCGCTTTCATAGGACCAGCCACTTGTTCCAATATGGAGCCCCTTTCTTGGCAATGTCACGGTTTGATGATGGTAACAAATGGGTTTCTATCTTCCGGCGTTGACGAAGAGATTCATAAGAAGCAAAGACTGCGATGCAGGTGTGTTTGACCAATGAAGGCAGCAGGTATCAAGGCCGAGTTCAACAATCTTGAGATACATATGGGCGACTTTCGTGACAAAGGCTTCAAGATGAAGTGTGACGTTAGTTACGAGGACCTTCTCTTGGTCATGGATGGAGGGAAGAGGACAGCACGTCTTCATGCTCGAAACATCAACAATGTCCATCTGGAGAAGAAGGCCATACGTATTGCCGCATTAAATTTCGAAGTTTCAGAGGGAGAGAAGGTTAGTGTTGCCAGTGGTTCAATAAGACTGGAACTTGGAAGTGAGTCCGAAGCATGGTACAAAGAGCTTTGGGGCTAGAACCTCAAACTGGAACATCTTAAATACAGGACAAGACGTGCCGACTCCCGTGCACTCGTGGTGATTCGGATGTCTGAGCAGATAGAGTATGTTGAGCTTCGATTTGTTGACATTCTAGGCCGAATGAAAGCTATGATTGTGCCTTGCAATCCAGCGGACACATTAGATGAATTGAGAAAGGATCCTGTTCTGTCAGAGGGAACGAGTCTAGATGGGAGTTCAGTTGCTGGACTCTCAATGGTTGAAGCTTCAGATCTCCGTCTAGTTCCTGATTCAGATTCATTGATCGAACTCCCATATTCACTTCAGAGAACAGCTGCTGTGATGTGTTCTGTAAGCGAGAAAGAAGGTAGAGAGGGAAAGGAATCCATTTACCCACTAGACAGCCGAGGGGCACTTCATTCTGTCTGTGAAAGACTTCTATCTGGAAAAATGTCTCTAAAGGCAAAGATAGAACCTGAATTCCATTTCATCACACAGGACGGGGAGCTATTCGATTCCAGCGGATATGCGGACACATATCCTCAGAATCCTGGTGCTGACATCCTCCTTGAAATTGCCACTGCTATTCGAGACATGGGAATGAAACCACTTATGATTCACCATGAAGTGGGAGAGGCGCAACAGGAGATTGAGATC
>LRSK01000213.1 GCA_001563325.1 Candidatus Thorarchaeota archaeon SMTZ1-83 | reverse complement strand
CGCGGCTTCTGTGAACCTCAAAGGGAGCGCGAACAAGGAATTCTGCAAGAAGTATATGGACGTCCCCAAGGTAGAACCAATCTACAAATCCCTACTTCGAATGAAAGATAGAAACATCTTCATCGAAATCACGAACCTGATCATTCCAGAAATCGGAGATCATGAGGAGGACACGAAGTATCTCGCTGAATGGGTTGTGGAGAACCTTGGTTCGAGAACACCACTTCACATAATCGCGTTCTCGCCAACTTTCAAGATTACACACATACCACGGACGCCCGCATCTACTTTGGAGAGGCACATCAGAATCGCCAAGGCCGCAGGCTTGGAGTTTGTCTATTCTGGAAACGTAGCTGGGCATGACTATGAGGACACCTACTGCCCCAAGTGTGGAACTAAGGCTGTTGATCGTTTCTCAGTCTATCTAGAGAAAAATCGTCTCAACGAGAACGGCAGATGCCCCAAATGCGATGAAGACCTCAACATCCAGGGAGTGAAATGGATGGGCAGGGGGACTCCAAGAATCTCATTCCTATGAGGACGTCACCAATGCAAGTGCTGGAAGTTCACTGGAGGTTGCATGGTCCGCAAACATATGAGCCTGGATTCCTCTTCTGGGCTGAAAATGATGATGTCCTACATTTCGCCTCGGTTGATCCCAAGAAGGAAATCAGCTGGACTATCCATGGGCCGCGGAGATGTGTAGGCAGTATCGATTCTGAGGGCAAGCGTCGCAAGTGTCCAGAGATGGCTGTTGTCAGCCCTGGTCGTCGCAGATGTGTAACGTGTTCGTCGATGGACATCATGGATCCTTGCATCCGTTGTGATGGAAGGGACTGCAGAGCCACGGAGAAGCGCTTAGAAAGCTGCAATAGGGCAGACTATGCTGTGTATCTGGCAGTGTTCAATGACTGCACATTGAAGGTCGGGGTTTCCAAGGAGGCACGTCTTGTCACTCGCTGGGTTGAACAGGGTGCTGATTTTGGAGGTGTGATTGCCAGAGTAAGGGGTGGAAAAAAGGCTAGGCAACTCGAATATCAATTAAGCCGTAGCCCACACGTCACTCGCCAGGTGCGCGGTACACGAAAAGAATCTCTTCTTCTTAGTAGTTTCGAACAGGAGAAGGCTCAATCGATTGTTCAGAGCTTTCTCGACTCTGTCGATACTCCTAGAGTAGAACCTACAACGGACTTGGTGAATCTGGCAGGCTACTATAATCTGAGCGAGCTGCACGCAGAGCCTCATCGATGGAATCCCACGGGTACGAAACTTGACGGCCTTCAAATACTCGGAGAAGTCGTGGGCATGAAAGGCTCCCTCCTGGTTACCCGGATTGATGAGTCCTTCTCGGTACTAAACCTTGGGCTTCTACAGGGTTACACAATCGACGAAGATGCGAGGGTTAGTGTGATATCTCAGACCGGGATACTGGACTTCCCATGATGTTCAGACAAGTTATATCTGCTCTTTTATCCAGCAACTCAAGACAATGAGTGAAGCGGCTGACCATGATGAGAAGGTAAGGTATCTCTCTCTAGTAAGAAGAGAGGGTGGAGAGCCAATAATAGGGATTCCATACAGAGAGATGACTGTTGACCCGGACTTGGTCGCTAGTTTCGTTCTTGCCATAATCATCTTCGAAAATAGGGACCTCAAGAGATTCACCAAAGAGGGGTATGATGTAGTGATTGAAGAGGGAGATCACGTAGTTGGTCTTCTCATAATCGACAAGGTGGAAGATGAGAATCCTTACCGCGAGGTGCTGGTCAGGCTCATAGAAGACTTCGAGTCAGTGTATGAGAGCCAGTTGCAGAGCTGGAAGGGTGACATCCGCCCCTTCCGGGAATTTGCTCTTCGTATTCTTGAGTCCTATCCATACAGGCGCCTTAATCCAAACTTTGTACCGAAACTGTTGCCAAAGTCTGAGGCAGCACCTGATCATCAGACGCCTATTCCATGGAGTGTGGGTCAGACGGACGTGAAGCTCCATGCGATTCTAGGGTTCATCAATGGCAAGAGAACCATTTCTGAGATCCTGGAGCAATCGGGAATTCCTGATACCGAAGTCATGGCTTTGCTCTCCATGCTTGAGCGCTACAATTGGATCTCGCTTGGAAGACGACTTTCTGATACAAGCATACTAGTCAAAGTGATGGAACCTCCAAAGCTTCTTACCGGAGTATACGGTGACCAGCTGACGAAACTGGTAGAGTTGTGTGATGGTGTTAGGACACTGCAGGCGATCTGTGACGGACTTCCTTATGACATGGAGGCAGTAAGGACCGTAGCCAAGAAGTTAATCGATGCAGGTGTACTAGGATTTGCTGATGTTGGAGGCTCCTAAGAGGGAGGTGTGATTGACCGTGTCTATAGACGTGAACAAGGTTCGGTACATCTCTCTCATCAGAATGGAAGGCGGCGAGTCGGTGCTGAACATCCCTTATGCCGAACTGACGGTGGACCCAGATCTTATCGCAGGTTTCGTGACCGCCGTTATCATATTCGCCAACACTCCCATCCGGACAATTCGAAAGGCGGCCTATGACATTCTCATTGAAGTCGGCGAAACAGTTCTTGTTCTCTTGGTTGTCGATCCCGTGCCTGATGAGGTTCCTTACCGGCAGAAGCTCAAGAAGATTCTATCCCAAGTGGAGTCAAAGCACGGGACGAAACTTCGCCACTTCGAAGGCGACGTAAGAGTGTTCAGGGACTTTGCCCTAAACATCATCAAAGAGTTCCCCTTCCGTCTAATCGACCTTGCCCTTGTGCCGGTCCGGAGAAAGGACGGTCATAGGATTGGGTTCCGCGTTGGCGATGTTGACAAGAAGCTGGAGCAAGTGGAGGCCTTCATAAACGGAAAGCGCACTGTTGCAGAGATTCTGGACCTCATTGGTCTTCCCGAGGATGAGGTGATTGCGGCGATAACTACGCTCTCGAAGTATGGGTGGTTAGATTTCAGACGACGTTTGACAGAGAATGACGTTCTCGTCCGTCGGGAGTGCGAAGGCGTGTACTTGGAAAGACTGAAAGCACAGTATGGGAATCCGATTGATGAGCTGGTCTTGAGTTTTGACGGTCATAAACCAATTTCAGAGATTCTGGAGTCACTTCCGCTGGATCGAAATGCTCTGTGGTTCTTGATTAGGAAGCTTGTCGAGGTTGGGTGCCTCGGCATGCCAGATGAAACCTAGAGCACAGTATCATTCCCGGGGATTCCAACAACATCGCTTCTACACTGACGACAATGAGTGAATTGCCTGCAGTACTCCGAGGCTTCTTGCCGAGCCAAAGCAATCTCATGCCTCGTCGGTCGACGCAAGTGGCTCATCCCTGCATAAGGCACCAATGGGACGATATTTTGTATCGAAGCTCCTGCTTCAGAGAGGTGTTGCGAGATCTCCTTCATCTCTGTGGCGTTAAGTGACGGGATCATTATTGTGTTACACTTGACATGGATTCCAGCTTCTGCAGCCTCTGAGATACCCTTGAGCTGTCTTTGGATGATTCTCTCCCCCATGGAGATTCCACGCATCACGGTTCCGTCAATCTCAGCCCACTCGTAGATGACTGCGGCAGTCTTGGGTCTCACGGTGCTTACACTAACGGTGACTGTTTCAAGCCCGATTTCGACTATGTCATCGATTTTGTCCGCCAAGAGAACTCCGTTTGTGCTCAAGCAGAACTTAAGATCAGAGCGCTCAGATCTTATCATGGACATCGTCTGAAGGGTTTCATTGTTCGCAAATGGCTCACCGGGTCCAGCCACTGCGACTATTCGCAGATTTGGTCTGTCAGACAGAAGTGCCATTGTTCGCTCAAATGCCTCGCGAGGTTTCATCAGACGGCTGGAATATCCTGGACGTGGAACATGGCAGCTTGAGGTGGCGTTGTGGTCACAGAATGCGCATTTCACATTGCACCTGGGCGCTATGGGAAGATGGATTCTTTCCCATGCCTCCTGTCTGTTATCGGTCCAACATGGATGATGATTGAACGGGTACGCCTCAGCCATCAGGTGTTCACACTTCATAGATCTTGAAGAACCCTTGCGGCATCTCTAGCCAAGCGCTTTGAATCATTGTAGACCAAACCAAGTCGTGCATTCTCAGGGGCTGTGACGGCAAGCAAGTAGCCACCGTGCATGGCAATAATCACGGTCATACCCCTCTCGCCCTCCACGATTATTGACCTGAGGTCCCCTTGACGAAGCTCTTTGACAGTTGCCTCACCTGCAGAGTAAATCCCAGCCACCATCGCTGCAACTGCGACCTCCTCCGTGCTTCCATGGAAGTAACTGACCAAAGGGAGACCTTCGATGGAGAAGATGGCTGCCCCTAGGATTGGAGAATTGCTGGAGAGCTTCTTAAGCATCTCCTTGAGCATGCCAGGGACATTACCGGGGTTAGGTTGATCCAATTTCATTCCCTCACAAAGGGTGGTCCTGAGTTTCCTCTCCCTAGCGGACACGTAGGACTTGATGCCCGCGCCAAATAAAGGTTGGTACCCTATCCTCCGTGGCGTGAGCTAGATTAGCCAATCAACCTCACTGAAGTGACCGTGTCACTATGAATTGAACGAGCAGGTGTCTTCATCACTCCCAGAACATCGTCTGCAAGCTTCGGAAACCCTGCGTCCTTTAGAAGTCCAACGAACTCCAGCCCTGTAGTTATGGCAAGACCCTTCAGTGGCTTCCCAGCATGGCAGGACTTCAGCAATTCTTGGACTGAGATCACTTTGCACCGCAACTTCAGATCCTTCTGCTTCTGGAGATGAGCAATGCCTTTTCTAGCAATACCTCTGTTCTCCTTCTGCTCCTCAGTGTAGACACTCCTTCTCGCAATTCTTCGCAGACGTTCGACACCTTTCTCAATCAGCTCGTCAGAAGTCAGGGTTGTGCCGTATAGGTACTGGGCACTCTTCGTCGTGGTTGTCACAAGCCAAGCTGTGCCATAGGCATCTTGGTATCGCATCGCCTTCAGGATCTCAGACTCGCTGAGAAGTGTGATGGATCTGTAACCTTTGTACTCAACCGAGATGGTCCAGTCTGGTTTCGTGTGAGCGACCATCAGGTCTGGTGTCAGCCCAGACCCGGTCGATGGAACGCTTGTTTCAACGTCCGGAAAGTAATGCAGTATTAGCGCCAAGAATGCCTCATGGAAGATATTGTGCCTGAGGTTCCGTGCCTCTTGGGGATGACGCAATCCTGCTTCTTGGTATAGCACGGGCATTTCCACGTTCTGGCCTGTCTTGGACCGGACCTCACTCTTCGTAGTGAGCCTTCCTCTAGCATGGTTGTTCTGAACCAATTGTATCGCAGCTGTATATCCTATTAAACGGAAGATGGTCTTGCCGATGTCAGTGTCATCAGACTCTCTACGAGCCTCTTTCTGAGCCCAGTCCAGTACATTCTGAGCATCCTTTCCAAGCAGTCCTAGAATCGAACTGAGCTTCTCATGTAGATTGTATCTTCTAACATGCTTCCTGAGGCTTGGGGGGTATCTGACTCTCGCCAAAGGTTCACGCTCGCTCGTATGTCCCGGGAACTAAGGGGTTGGCTGATCTCACATTATCTCCTTTATCAGCTTGACTTCTTGGCTCTCTTCATCGTAAGAAACAAGGTCTGCATTTCGGAGGTCGTGTATCGCTTTGATTACAGCCGTTGGCATTATCCCGGTACTTGACTCAATATTCTTCCTAGTGATTGCTGTCTTTGTGTTGTGCAGGGTATACAGGACACGGGCATGTGGCTTTCCTCCGAATATATTCTCAATCAGGACTATGTATATTGCCAGCAGGTCACTTACATCGACCTTCTCTTCGAGTTTCTCCTTCTCTGCCGCTGTTTCCCTGTACAGCTCCGACACTCGTTCTAGCTTCCCTGTTATCTCGTCCATCTCAGCTTGAAGCTCATCTCGTTCCCTTCTAAGGGTTTCAATCTGCTCATCCTTGGCAGTGTCACTCTTCAACGCTTCAATCTCTGCCTCTGCAGTCTTCATCTGTTCACCGAGAGATTCCAGTTCACTCTCTGCTTTCTGAGCTTTCTCCTCGGCAGCCCAAATCTTCTCTTCTGCTTCACGCTTTTCGGCGCGAAGCTGCTCAGCCTCGCTGGACTGACTATCGATTTCTCCAGACAGTCTATCAATCTCGTCAAGGATTTCAGCTACTGTCTGTTTGAGACTATCAATCTGTTCTAGTGTCTTCTCCTTATCCACAGACATGAACGCTCCACCTAGATGTCCTGTGATGTGCAGTCTTATATCACTTTCACGTGTTTAGACTCCGCAGGTATGGCTACTCAAAGGAGGGGGAAGCCAAAATACCCAATCAGGAGTAGAACGAAAAGAGAAGCTGTTACAACTACCCAAACTCGCTTATCCCATCTGTATACTGTACCGCCATCAAAACCTCTGAAGGGAATCATATTGAACAGACCAAGGAGGGCGTTCAAGATTGTCCCGTAAGATAGCAGAAAACCAAGCGGTCCAATTAGAGAACCGCCAGTAGCAATAATGATCTCCGCAATTGCTACAAGAAATCCCGCAATGACCAAGTTGCTGACCGGACCTGCCAGGCTTGACTTTGCGAAGTCGTCCATGCTACGAACGCCACCTGTCATCATTGTTCCAGTGCCGAAGATGGGGATACCAAAGAGAATCGCTACCGCTGATAGGTAGTAACCCTGTGGGGTCATTCTGAACTCTGAAGTCATTCCGTATCTTTGAGACACAAACTTGTGAGCCATTTCGTGGACCATGAATGAACACCAGAAGACGACAAGTATTGCTGGCAGGAACCACCAGAAAGGTGAGAAGATCCAGCCTGGCAAAGCAGCGATAGCGAAGATAATCCCCCTTCCTATACCTCCAAGCATAGAGAACGCTACCAACATTATTATGACTGTGGCGATTCCGAGGTCTCTCACTTCCGACCTCGTGAATCTTCGCTTGGTGACTTCTCGCTTCTTTGGGAGCCTCCGCCTTCCGATGATGTCCCTGTCATATTCCTCGTCGTCAGCCTCGTATTGCCCAGCAAACGAATCGGCTATTTTCCTCCGGGCCTCGTCTTTTGCTCTTTGCATACCTGCGCAACCATGACTCTCTGGAAGACGATGTTCCGTGCAAAATACTCCCATGCAATATGGGCAGGTAAACGTAAGGTCTTCCTGACCGCATAGAGAACAGTTACCCATCTGTTTCGCCCCTTCACTATGGTGTTTCATGCCCCTTTTGTCTTTCTTAAGGATATTCGTAAGGTAGCAAGCATGTAGAAGAGCCACCGAGCGTCTGCAGATTAACAAAGGTTAATATATTGAAAAACGGGAATTGTTCCAGAAACGCTTGGTACCCAGATAGAGACTGTCATGTAGGTCAGCAACATTGTGGGCATGACCATTATCTGGGGGCATGTAAGCGGGAGGAATCATACTGAATGATTGATGATGATGAGTTTCAGAAGATATTCCGCAAGATGATGGAGCAATTCTTTGGAACATTTGGAATGCCAGACGGCGGCAACAGGATTGGGGGATTCTGGGAAAATCAAGCAGAAGACCTTCACGAATCGGAGATGGACCTTACATATGAGGGCCCCCACATTGAGAGGATTGACTTGGATGACCTAGTAATCCTCGTCATAGGTGGATGCGCAAACGACGACATCACAGTCAAAGTGTCCGGTAGCAAAGCAACTCTCAACCTTGGCTCAAGCACGACTGAGCATGAAACCCACTTCCAAATCGATCCGGATGAATCAGTGGTTTCCTGCCGAAATGGAGTTGCTGAAGTCAAGCTTGTGAAGGCAGATGAGAGAAGCTCTATAACGAACGAAGAGAGAGTATTGAGGAACGAGTGAGTTGGTGAAGAGAAAATGTCAGAAGCGGACACTTCCATACGTCTGAAAGTTGCAGCGGCCATGCCTAAGGATCAGGGTCGCGGGATTGTCAGATTGAACACAGACGTCCGAAACCACTTGGGCGTGAGATCCGGGGATTATGTGTTGCTCAGAGGCGCAAAAGAAACAGTGGCTGTCTGCTGGCCCAGCCTAAAAGAGGACGAGATCCTTGACATGGTCAGGATGGATGGTTTCATCAGATCCAATGCAGGAGTCAAACTGGGAGAAATGGTGGAAGTCGCAACCGTCAACGTACCTGAAGCAACGAGAGTTGTACTTGCTCCCAGCCAACCTGTTAGATTTCAGCCAGGTTTTGAGGACTATATCAAACAGCAGATAATGAATCGGCCAGTGACGCGTGGTGATATTATACTAATAGCTTCCATTGGGCAGGGCCTTCAATTCACTGCCACTTCAGTAGGACCCGGCAAGCACGTGAAAATCACATCAGAAACGAAGCTGGAAGTACTGACCAGGCCAGCTAAGCCAGAAGAAGTTACAGTTCCACAGATTACCTACGAAGATATCGGTGGGCTGGGCAAGGAAATCCAGAAGATTAGAGAGATGGTAGAGCTCCCGATGAAATCGCCTGAGCTCTTCAGGAGGCTAGGGATTACACCTCCAAAAGGAGTGCTGCTCCACGGACCTCCCGGGACAGGAAAGACACTCATAGCAAAGGCAGTAGCAAATGAGTCTGGGGCCAATTTCAAGACCATCAACGGCCCCGAAATCATGTCCAAGTTCTATGGAGAGTCGGAACAGAAGCTGAGAGAGGCATTTGAAGAAGCTGAGAAGAACGCGCCGAGCATCATCTTCATCGATGAGTTGGACAGCATTGCTCCAAAACGTGCTGATGTGACTGGTGAGGTGGAACGAAGAGTAGTTGCTCAGCTATTGGCATTGATGGATGGGCTTGCAGGTAGAGGCCAAGTAATAGTCATCGGCGCCACCAATCGCGTTGACGATGTCGACGAAGCACTAAGAAGACCCGGTAGATTTGACAGAGAAATCGAGATTGGCGTGCCTGACCGGCAAGGCCGACTGGAAATACTCCAAATCCATACCCGATCTATGCCTTTGGAAGAAGGTATGGACATTGAAAAACTGGCTGCAGTAACACATGGATTTGTTGGTGCTGACCTTGCAGCTCTTGCGAGAGAGGCTGCAATGGAAGCGCTCAGAAGAGCATTGCCGCATGTAGATCCGGACACCGGCGACATTCCTCCTGACGTTCTCCAAGACCTCTTTGTCACCCAGAATGACTTCGAAACTGCGCTGTCCGGGATATCGCCATCGGCGCTGAGAGAGGTATTGGTGGAGAGACCCAATGTGCAATGGGACGACATCGGAGGTCTTCAGAAGGCCAAGAGAGCGTTGTGGGAGTCGGTCGAGGGACCGCTCCGCCATCCTGATGTATTCGAAGAAATGAAAATCAGGACGCCGAAAGGGATACTCCTCTATGGTCCTCCAGGTACCGGGAAGACTCTGCTTGCAAAGGCCATTGCCACAACCAGCGAAGCGAACTTCATCTCCATCAAAGGACCCGAGATGTTCAACAAGTATGTTGGAGAATCGGAGAGGGCAGTGAGAGAGATTTTCAAGAAGGCACGCCAAGTAGCTCCTTGTGTCATCTTCTTTGATGAGATTGACGCATTATTGAGTGTTCGGGGCCAACAAGATGAGACCGGAGTGACGCAGAGGATTGTGAACCAGTTCCTGGCCGAGGTTGATGGGCTCCAGACATTGCAGAATGTGCTAGTGATTGGGGCTACGAATCGTCCAGACATAATGGATCCTGCAATGCTGCGGCCAGGTAGGTTTGACATTCTGCTTAATGTGCCGGCACCGGACCTGGACGCGAGGAAGGAGATACTTGCGGTTCACACTACAGCAAAGGGCATCCCTGGGTCTGAGGACCTTGACCTAGATACGCTGGCAGCCAAGACCGAGAACTTCTCAGGCGCTGATATTGAAGGGCTAGTGAGGACTGCGGTCATGAATGCCATCACGGAAGGCTCAACCCCCGAGAAGATTGTGATGAAAGCAAGGAAGGTTGAGATGAAGCACTTTGATGAGGCACTCAAAGAAGTCCGGCCAACTCTAACACCCAAAGTGCTGGAATACTATGAGAAGCTCTCTGCGGCACTTGAAGGTCGTCAAATCGAACCGGAAAGGAAGACTCGGCCTGATCTCTACGTCTAGCTTAGGCATCAAGAGGCCATCTGCATTCGTCTTCAGATGGGGGGCTCTCTCTATCCTCTCCCGAGCACAAGGAATCTCTTTAAGGACCATACTGCACCATCCATTTGTCAACCCGTATTCGTCATAGGGATGTTGGCTTGCTATGGAGCAGCGCTGGATAGTCAATCTGTGCCCTTTCTTGCATTTCGATAACTCTAGAACCCAGACTTACGAGCACAATATCAGTATTGTATCTTGGAATGTCAAGAGCATCCTTGACTATCTCGAGACTCATCCTCAGCATAAGTTCTGTCTGGATCAAGTGACTCTGTTGGACGGGTTCAAGCGCCTCTTTCCCAACTATTGGGACGCACTCCATCAAAGGGTCCTCGAAGGCAGAATCGAAATTGTGGGCGGCACCTACGTCATGCCCGATTTGGTAATTCCTGACGGAGAGTCTATTGTTCGGCAGTTCCTGTATGGCACCCGTTTCTTTAGAGAGCAGCTCGGGGTTGACATCAAGACTGGCTGGGCTGTTGACTCATCTGGACATTGTGCCCAAATGCCGCAGATTCTGAGACAATGTGGGATTGATTCATACTACTTCTGGCGTGGCATGCCATTTGACTCCCCAACCGAATTCATATGGAAGGGCCCTGATGGCAGTCGAGTCAACGCAGTCTGGCTGTCAAGGGGGTATGACAGTGCTGCTTGGTTATCAGAGAACCTACGTGAGGCATTCTCCAGTCTCTTTCATATAGTAGAGGAGACCGGCGAGAAAGCCTCCTCAAAGAACGTCTTCGTCCCTGTGGGCGGGGAACTAGTACCGCCTCTTCCCCATCTGATTGACATTGTGAATCAATGGAATGACGTATTCCCTGACATGAGAATGACAATCGTAACTCCCCGAGAGTTCACTGATAAAATCAAGGCAATTCAGGCAGCCATGCCGACAATCTCTGGGGAGCTTAGCTCCGGGCGCTTCTCGGGAGTAAGATCGGGTGGACTGAGCGCGAGAGTCAAACTCAAACAGATGAACAGATCTCTCGAGACCCTCCTCTACTTGTGCGAGCTCTACGTTGCAATCACAGGCAACCCAGGTCGAAACCTAGACCTTGAGAATCTCTGGAGGATTCTCTTGTTCAATCAGGACCACAACATAATCCGCGGCGCTCTGAGCGATGAGGCATATCTGCTGACAGAGCGAAGGTATGCTCAGGCCATCGAGCAAGCAGAGGCGCTGCTGGAAACATCATTAGGAGCGGCTGCCGCAGCACCGATTGCGACATCAGACCACTTCTCCTTTGTAGTGTTCAATCCCCTCCCCTGGACCCGCACAGACATAGTGAACATCCCTGTCGATGTTTCAAGCATCGAAAGTCCTTTCTTTGAGATTCATGACCCCCGCGGCAGAAGTGTACCTTTCCAGAGAAATGACAACGGTACAGGCAAAGGTCCGATCGATATCGCATTTGTGGCACGAGATATGCCCAGTCTTGGTCATAGAGTCTACTCGGTTGTTCCGGCAGAGAAAGCTCCCGAGTTTGAATCCTCGTTACGAACCGGCGACACCTGGGTCGAATCAAATGACTTCGTATTGGAATTCGACGAGTTCAACGGTTCACTTACGAGGTTCTTTGACAAGCGGGAACAGGCGGAGGTCCTCAGAAGTCCGGGGAACTACATCACAATGGAGAGCGAAATCGGAGATATCTACCGACATTCGGAGTCTGAACTCTCGGATGAAACGTCTGAGCTTTCCAGTCTTCGATTCTCTAGCGAGATGTCGCTTAGGGAAGGAGGACCCATCAGAGTGGTCGTTGATATTGAGGGTGAGATGAAAGGATCCAGGCGTCACCAGCGAGTAATCGTCTATGAGGGAGTCCATAGAATCGACCTGGAAACAGACCTTGATTTCAAAGGACGAAACAAGCGGGTCAGAGTCAACTTCCCTCTGAGCGTCTACGCATCAAGCGCCACCGTCGGTGCGCAGTTCGGGACCGAATCTCGTAGTACAGCGGACTCCGAACCAAAGGGATGGCTTGACGATAGCAGAGGTCTCTTCTCAGCTCTGGACTGGGTCGACTGTGCCGGCCCTGAGTACGGACTCTGTCTCTCCGCTTCCGGTCTCCACGAGTTCGAATTCAAGGACGGATCACTCAAAGCAACACTGTTGAGGAGTGTTGAGCATCTCTCTTACGGCAAAGACGATGATGTACTGGAATCAAAGACCGCACGGGAAACTGGGCCCCACAGCTACAGGCTTTCACTCAGACCCCACAAAGGCTCATGGAATGACGCCAAGGTATGGCGCTTTGCAGCTGAGCATCGTCTACCTCTCATTGGCTATCCCCTCGGCAACAAGAGAGGTGGCGCAGTTGATGGGCTGAAGACTGAGGAATCCTACTTAAAGATAGACGGCATGGATCTGATGCTATCCTGCTATAGAATCGGAAACTCGGCTGATGAGCTGATAGTGCGCGCATACGATATTTCGGGCAAGCCCGGAAATGCAGAGTTGGACTTCTTCCGGGAGCTCGAGAGAGTAGAACTCATTGACCTGTGTGAAAGATCAATTGGAGAGCTTAGCTTCAAAGGTTCGGTTGTCACAATCGCTGTGGACGCACATTCGATCGTCACTCTCAGGGTCAAACTGAGAGTATAAGGAGAGTAGTGTACATTCAAGATAGGCTTTTGAACGGTTGAAATGACCTGCTCTCTGATAGATGATTGTGAGGACTATTCTTGAGCGACTTCTATCCAATCTCACCTCTCGTCGGAATCACTAACACGAGCTATGCCGCCCAGGCTGGAGTAATGGGCGACAAGTGGTCATGTCGAGTTGTTCGAGGTAAGAAGATAATCATAGAGAAGGCATTGCATCAACTCGATCTTGAAGCATTCGTGGGCGTGATCTATGGCCACATCAGGCTAGAAGGTCTAAGCAGACACGCTGTGGCTCAGTGTGCCGGAAGGCTCATGCAGTTCTCACGAACCTATCAGACTTCTGGGGTCTGCCCGGACTATGAGGTTCCAGATCTAGTCTATGACGACGGGACATCTCCTGTTAGCGACTCAACTGCAGCAGGAGAGGTGCCTGCTCCCGATACGATGGCTGAGCTCTCGGTCAGTGGCGTCGGTGCACTTCCGAAGCTCGAGCCCCTCATAGGTGAAGAAATCTGGCATGGCACGATGGAATCCCTAGCATTCATGGTGTCGGAGATGGCCATTTACGGAGAGAGCCTACCAAAGGG
>LRSK01000212.1 GCA_001563325.1 Candidatus Thorarchaeota archaeon SMTZ1-83 | reverse complement strand
CATTCCAAGCTCGAATGCTTTGATATTGGTTGATTCATACTTCTTCGGAAACGCGGAACGTACAACCTCGACAACTGTTGCTTTGTCTATTGGTATCACTCCTGTCCCAAGAATCCCACCCAACATCACCATGTTAAGAGCCATGGCACTTCCTGCTTGTCTTGCAAGCTCCATTGCATCAATCTCCAGAATGCAACTTGTGAACTTCTCCATGGATTTCGTGATTTCTTCATGTGGTGGGTACTCGGCTTTCCCCATAGAAACGGCCACTGGATATTGGACATGTGAACTCATGAGAACGCAGCCATCCGCTGCAACAATGTGAATCTCCCTCAGTGTTTCGATTGGTTCGAAACCAACGAGTAGGTGGGCAGAACCTGAATCCACAATCGGTCCTCGTGCATCATCTCCAATCCTCACTGTGCATACCACATGTCCCCCACGCTGAGCCATTCCATGGATCTCGCCGACACGTACATTGTAGTTGGCAGCTAGTGCGGCCTTGGCAAGTATCTCAGCAAGAGTCAAAACACCTTGACCCCCGACACCAGCAATGGCTACATTGACTGTATTACTGTTATTACCAGACACTCTCATGTACCCTCCTGCCTTATTGCTCCCTGAGGACAAACATCCGTGCAGGTTCCACAGAGATTACAGAGAGAGTCTTCAATCACAGCCTTCTCAGTTTCAGAATCAAGGTACATAGCTGGACAAGACAAACGGTTCAGACAGCGTTTACATGCATTACACAGGTCTGAGTCTAACTGACACCATTACAGCTGGAGCCTGATTCTCTCGTACCCAAGTTACCATCTTGCGGACGTCAGCTACTAACTCTGCCATCGGGCCGAAAGGATCTACAGACTTCACGTATTCCACGCCAAGTCCCTTGCATGCCTCTACTATGTCCACGGGAGGTACTTCCTGTTGCATTCCAGTGACTCCTGTTCCGGGATGAGGCTGATGTCCAGTCATTGCAGTAGTCCGATTATCAAGGACTACTAGACTAATCGGATGTCTGTTATACACTGCATTGGCTATCCCAGGAAGTCCAGATGCGAAAAATGTGCTGTCACCTATCGTGGCCACGACATCCTGGTTCGTTACACGAGCTATGCCACATGCAGTGGTTATCGACGATCCCATGTCAAACAGGATATCGGCTGTTTCTAGAGGAGGTGCAATACTTAGAGTGTAGCAACCTATGTCTGAGGGGTATATTGCCTTACCACGCGTGGCAGATCTGATAGCATAGTAAGTAGCTCTGTGAGGACAACCTGCACACAATAGCGGCGGTCTCGGGGGTAAGTCTGGAAGCTCCTTCATCTTCTTGTCTATGGCGGCCCAGTTAATACTTGTATTACGACTCGTAATCTTCGAAAGGGCCTCGATTACAACACGCGGACTGTATTCATACGCACGTGAGAAGTATCCTTGCTCCTTTCCTAGAATCTCGACCTCGATCTCCTTCAGTTGAGCAATTCGTCTTGCGTGTGTTTCCAAGAAAGGTTCAAGCTCCTCAACTACAACGGTCTTCTTGTGACGTTTCAGGAAGTTGGCGATCTTCTTCTCAGGCACTGGATGTGTCATGCCAAGTTTGAAAACCTCTGCCTTCAATTTCAGTGTACTGAGAGCTTCAAGCACATAATTGTATGACACGCCGCTTGTGATGATTCCAAGTTCTCCCTTTCCATGGACAAAATTCAGAGATGTTGACTCAGATATCTTCGCGGCTTTCTTCATCAGTTCAAGAAGTATCGGATGCCGCTTCTTTGCTACTGCAGGAACTGGAACAAACCGGTATGGTTCCTTCATGAACTCCACTGTGTCTGGTCTCTCTCTAATCTCCCCAAAGTCTACTGGAGCTCTAGTATGATTTACGCGTGTCGTTGTTCTGAAGAGTACGGGTAGTTCTAGTTTCTCGGAGATTTCATAGGCCTCCAATAGCATTGATTTGGCCTCAGCAGGGTCAACCGGTTCAACCATCGGCATGTTACCCATTAGAGCATAGTATCTACTGTCATTCTCGTTTTGAGAGCTCCACATGCTTGGATCGTCAGCAACAATGATGACCATACCAGCACGTACACCAGTATAAGCAAGCGAAAAGAATGGGTCGGCAGCTACGTTGAGACCTGGTCCCTTACAGACCATCATCGATCTTACACCTGTGACAGCGGCGGCTCCAGCGACCTCAAGTGCCACCTTCTCATTTGCACTGAACTCGAAATAGAAGTTGGGGATATGTGGTGCCATGAGAGTGAGGTTGTTACCAATCTCACTACTTGGAGTACCAGGATATAATGCAACAAGACGCACTCCGGCCTCAAGGACTCCACGGGCAATAGCCTCGTTTGCCAGAAGTAGAACTCTCTTTCCGATGGTGTCTTCTAGTAGTTCCTGAGTCTTTGTCAAGTAACAGGCCTCCGATCTCACCAAAACATCTGGAACAAATCGACCGGAGTGAGTATCATGTATCAACCTTGTGGTACTGGAAAAGCACGTTGATTGGAGATACCCGGTACCGATACACGATTCTCGTATTACAATTATTACCACAAGCGAATAGTTTTACTATAGAACACGTGTTCCAATCATGCCCCAGTCATACTCAGGTATTATGGGACAACACCCCTTCATTTCCAGTGGAACTGATCTATGGTGTAGGTTCAGCGGGTATTGTTATACTAATAAAAAATGGAGATAAACCGCAGCTTCGGAAACAGCTATTTATACTTTTCGGCATTAAAACGTATCATCAATCAAATGAGTTTCTACTGGAAATCAAGGGGTCATGTTGGTTTGGAACACGTGTTCTAATAGTTCGGCACTTCACTCACGATTTCGTAGACTCGAAGGGCTAGAATATCCGTATAGGATAAGAAGAGCTGATCGAACAAAGATTTGAATGTACCAGGCACCAGGATTGCTGAATCTGCTACAGCCTCAGCCCCCTCACATTGATCAATAAGTCCTGGTTTCTTCTTCTGCCGAATTCCACTCTTTGTGTTCCAAGAGTACACATAGCCATGGAGCTCCTTCGTGAAAGAAACTCTTCTCGCATTGGTCTGACGAGCACGTTTGCAGTCGTAAATATAGAGAAAACTTGCTGCCAACTCAACCAGCCGTTTGTTAGAACACATGTTCTGATTCTTTAGACCGAGTAATACCTCAATCTGGGATGGAAAGGTTAAAGCGTATGAAGAATTCCACACGGCGTGCCTCCAATTGCAGACTCACAATGAAACGGGAGAGATCGCATGAACAGAATCGGTCTTCGTAGAGAAGAAAAACCCTTCGAAACGAGAGTACCCCTTGTACCTCGTCACCTCAAAGAACTGTCTGAAACACATCAGATTCGATTCGTAGTTGAACCAAGTGACCAACGTGCATTTGGTACAGAAGAGTTCACCAACGTCGGAGCTGAAATCAGTCCATTGAAGGGGAACAACATCCCGGTGATTCTTGGCATTAAGGAGATGCCCATTGACTTCTTCGAGAGGAATATTGCCTATATCTTCTTCAGTCACACCATCAAGGGCCAAAAGTACAACATGCCAATGCTCAAGCGGATTATGGACGTAGGTGCTACACTAATAGACTATGAGCGAGTCATTGACGAGAAGGGAAGAAGACTGATCTTCTTTGGAAACTGGGCCGGGATGGCTGGAGTATCTGATACACTTCGAGTCTTGGGAGAGCGGCTGGAGTCCAAGGGGGTCAAACCAAACCCCTTCGCAGGGATGAAGCACACACTACAGTGTAGAAATCTCGCCGAGTTGAAAGAGGAGTTTCAAGCTCTAGGACGTCGAATATCCGAACACGGACTACCAAACCACCTAGTCCCATTTGTAGTCGGTTTTACAGGATATGGCAATGTTTCGCGCGGTGCACAAGAGATGTTTGACCTTCTTCCGCATATACAGATTGACCCCGAGGAGATATTCGACATATCAGAACCAAAGAACAACGTCCTTTACAAGTGCGTCTTCAAAGAGGAACATATGGTTGAACCCAAAGACTCTGAGGCAGACTTCGACCTCCAAGACTACTACAGGAACGGGTCAACCAAGTACAAAGGCGTCTTTGAGAAGTACGTACCTCACCTTGTGGTTATACTCAACTGCATCTACTGGTCAGACAAATACCCCCGGCTTCTGACTAAGAGCTTCATCAAGAAGCACTGGCACTCCCTGAATCGAAGACTCGAGGTAGTAGGCGACATCTCGTGTGATGTTGATGGTGCCATCCAATTCACAGTTCGAACAACCAATCCTGAAAACCCCGTATTCACCTATATCGTTGACCAAGACCGCGCAGAACCAAGCGTCAAAGGTGACGGACCAGTCGTAATGGCAGTTGACAATCTCCCTTGTGAATTACCACGCGACTCATCCACCTCCTTTAGCGAAACCCTTTTGGACTATATACCTGCGCTGGCGAAGGCGGATTTTACAGTACCATTCCAACAGCTCAATCTTCCCAAGGAGCTGAAGGACGCAGTGATTGTCTATCAAGGAGAACTCACGAAAGAATACATGTATCTCAAGGAGTATTTGTGAACGGAGCGAAACTAACGATGAAGAGAGTGCTTTGTCTGGGGGCCGGTCTGGTTGCCCGTCCCTATATCCAGTACCTTAGTGACCATGGTTTTCATGTTACGGTCGCAAGCAGAACTAAGAGTAAAGCAGACCGCCTTGTTGAAGGCTGTAAGAACACTGAAACTGTGACCTTCAACATAGAAACCGATGACGACCTTCTTGACAAGCTGATTGAAGAAGCCGATTTAGCATGTTCTCTTCTTCCATATACCTTCCATGTGAAAGCAGCAAAGATTGCCATTGAACATGCGACGCCCTTCTGCACCACATCGTACATCTCTCCTGAGATGAAGAAGCTAGATGAGGCGGCTAGGTCTGCCGGGATTCCAATTCTCAACGAGTGCGGTGTTGACCCAGGCATAGACCACATGAGTGCCATGAAGATCATAGATCATGTTCACAATCAGGATGGGAAGATTAGGAGTTTCACATCCTTTACTGGAGGTCTCCCTGCTCCAGAGGCCAACGATAATCCATTTGGATACAAACTGTCTTGGAGTCCCAGAGGAGTTCTGTTGGCAGGTCGTAATGATGCCTATTTCCTTCGTGATGGCAAAGAGGTGAAGATTCCAGGAGCTGAGCTCTTTGATAATTACGAGATAATGGAAGTTCCTGGAATAGGGAAGTTCGAGGGTTATCCCAACCGTGACAGCATGTCATTCATCGACATATATGGAATCCATGAAACAGATACCATTCTGCGCGGGACCTTCAGAAACCTCGGTTGGTGTGGCACACTCAAGAAGATTGCCAACCTTGGTCTTCTCTCACTTGATGAACAGAGTCTTGATGGAATGACTTTCGCTGACATGATGTACAACCTAGTCAATGATAGAGAGGCAGACCTTCGAGAAAGTGTTTCGAAAAAGACTGGACTCAAGAGCGACGATCCTGTGATTTCACGGTTAGAGTGGCTTGGCCTCTTCGACAACCAACAGATTCCAGATGGCATCAACACACATCTAGACGCACTCTGCAGTCTCTTCGAACAAAAGCTGCAGTACGCTCCCGGTGAGAGGGACATGATAGTGATGCATCACGAGTTCATAGCTGAATATCCTGACAGGAAGGAGAAGATTACTTCCACTATGATTGACTTCGGCATACCGAATGGCGACAGCTCAATGTCCAGAACCGTTGCACTCCCAGTAGCCATAGCGAGCAGAATAATTCTTGATGGATCCATGAAACTTGTAGGGGTTCACCGGCCTGTGATGCCAGAGGTGTATGCGCCAATTCTCAAGGAGTTGGAAAGTCTGGATATCAAACTGGAGGATCGTGTAACAACAATCTGATTTGACATACCAGATTCTTGGATATGAGTGGTGCTCAGGCTATTTGCCCACATGCAGTTGAATGGAAGCAAGAATCTCTTCTGCTCGTTCGGCTTCCTTCTGGACGTCCGGGACCTCTGTCTTGAGCCGATACGTGTACCCCGAACGATTCCCATATCTCTCCAGGTGTCCCTTTCCACCATTCCACATTCGAGCTAGGTAAGTGGATGCAGTACTCTTGGGCAAATCATCATTGAATGTAGCCTGATAGATCTCAGCAACATCCAAGGAGGAGAACTTACCATGCTTGAAAGAGGCGTAGATCACTATGTGCATCTTCTCATAGCTACTCATGGACTCGTAGCTGATCTCTTCAATTTCAGTATCAACAGCTTCCTTTCGCTCTGGTGCAAATGAATACCCAGTACTAGTTTCCAAGAAGACTTTGAACTTCTCAAACATCTCCTCAATGCTGCCACCTTCCACTTGGAAACTAGACTCCTCTCTCTTTGATTCATCACGTACTACGATTCTAAAATCAAATGGCTCCTCCGTGAGTGCAAGAATCCTCCGGAATCTCGTCAATGCCTCATCGGGTTTGACGTATTTACACTGAAAGACTTCTCTCAGACCTGGACCGGAGTTATATGTGAACTCGTACAGATACCCCGTTCTTTCTTCGGTCTTCAAAGTCTTCGCCTCGACTACATCTGACATTCATTGAGTCTTTTGTATAAGACTGTGTTCACAACAGCCTACCAGGTTTCGGCAAATAAGTGTGAGTATGTGAATCACCAATACCAACATAACAGCTACATAATGCGTCTGTGGGCATTCAGAACACGTCCTAGATGAGAAGAGTGTGCTGGCAGCTTGTGAGTGCCCCAAATCTAAAATAAAGGTCTATGGGCGCCCAAAATCGGAGAAACAGGTTATTCTCCATTTCTTCTGCTATTCACTAGACTATGTAGTTTGTGAACAACTCAATGAGCATTTCATATCTCTTTTTATCCCGTTCCACCGGAAATCAAGGGGTAGCTTCATTCACATAATAATGGGCTGTTATGAGCCCTTCTTGGAATGTATATGGTGATTTGGGGTCTTTTCTGTGGGGACTGTTCACAGAAAGGGCGCCATTCACAGAGAAGGACTGTGAAATGTTGTAAATGCCGTGAATCCGTTGACGTGATTCTTGACCTAGATGACTGGTACCAAGTAGTCAAAGGAGTCCTCTCCAAGCACGAGTTGGTAGAAGCTTTCTGCCTTGGTAACGTTACGTACTAACTCAAGTCGTCCTCTTGCCTCGACACGCTCACTCCTGTGAACATGCTCAGTGAAACGGCCGCGATAGCTAACGAGCCTAGACAGATCTGGCAGCTCTTCACACTGAACAAGGTACGTACATGGAGTGAATATCGAATCAGAATCATTAGTCACCACACAATCCACTACCCGGGTGCCTTTACACTCAAATGTGAAATCATCATAGCTGTACCCCATCTCATCTGGCAGCTTGACTGCTCTGACAAAGAAGTCAATCCAATCATACAACCCTTGTAGAGCTTTCTTAGCTTCTATCTTCTTCAATACGGATCTCCATCTACTGTGTCCTTTCCACCTGAAGTCCAGATGCCTCTCAAGCCTGTCACCATGATATCGTTTCGTTCTTGGGAGAGAGCTATCTCTTAGTACTGCATGAACTCTCTTGGCTTGACGTGCTCCGTACACAACAAGGTCAATGTCCGATTGAGAGGTATCAAGACCAACAAGCTGAGAACCAGTGAGCCCGATATCTGACGACTCTATGCCTGCCTTGTCAACTATACTCTGAGCAAGAGATTGCGATGCTTCCTCAAGAGCGGTCATGTGTAGTCCTAGATCGCGAAGCTGGCGTAGACCGTCAATAGGACTTAGCACATAGGACACACAATCATTTGGAACAGCTTGAAGAACGCGTCCACGTTTCTCATCATACCAAAGATACTGTGGGTGTTTCTCACGAAGGTACCTGTTGCGTTTCTCAAGATCGTATACTTTCGAGAATCGTAATCCATCTCTTGATTGCCGGTTTCCACTGGGATCTGGAACGTATCTTAGGTAGGCAATCAACCGGTCTACGGGTTGAATGACCCCTTTCACTTCAAATACAAGACCTTCATTAGTTACTACGAAGTAGCCCTCAATAGGTTGCGAAGTCAGGGAATTCACGAGAATACTGACACAAGGCCAACAATTAAAGAGACCCCTCGAATAGCATTGAACCATGGCTGCTAAACTGGAAGTGAAGTCTGATTTTAGCATCTTCGAGGCTGAGCCCGAACTCGCATACTTTGACTCCGCAAGCACAGGTCTAGTTCCAAGGGTCGCTGTCGATGCAACCGCCGAGTTTCTCAAGAGTACAGTAGCGTCAGCCCGACGTGGTGCCCATCATCTAGCAGTAAATGCAAGCAGTATGGTTGAGGAAGTCCGCAATTCGCTTGCCGATTATTTCCAGACCGACAGGTCACAGGTCTCCTTCCAGAAATCCATTCCTTCGGCGGTCGCTTCATTAGCATACGGTTTTGAGTGGAGCACCTCCAAACGAAAGAAGTTGGTCGTTGCCCAGAGCGAAGAGCATTCTGTGATGGTAGCACTTCTCAGAGCGGCCCAAGTCCTCAGACTTGAAGTCCAGTTGGTACCTGTAAATCAGGAAGGAGTCCTAGATCTTGCCGCACTCGAAGAGGCCGTAGACGACAAGACTGGAATTGTTGCAGCCAATCACGTAGCCATAGGTATCGGAACGAGAAACCCCATTCCAGAGATTGCCGAGATATCACACGATGAAGGCGCATTGTTACTCACAGATGCCACTCAGTCAGTTGGAGTTTCGGAGGTGATACCTGCGAACCTCGGAGCGGACGTTGTCCTATGTTCTGCCAACGTAGGGCTTCTAGCACCACCCGGTCTTGCCATCCAGTGGACTTCTGATGAGATAGGAGAAACCCATCAACCAGGAATACTCGGAAGCTCAGCGGTCGCAAATGTCATGATTGGATCCTTCGAAACTGCTCTCCACCCAGACAAGTTCGAATCAGGAGTACTGAATGTACCCGCAATTGCCGGTCTCGGTGCATCGTTAGAGTACCTCGGAAACCTGCAATCTCGAAATCTCACAAAACACATGAAACACATTTCGCATTACTTGGTAAGTCGTCTGAGTGAAATGAGTACTCTGGTTCTCTACGGCAATCTAGATAGCACAAACACAATCCTTGGGTTCAACGTTGGGGAAGAGGATGGTATGAACTGTCATGAGGTTGCTCTATTCCTTGACGACCTTAACATTGCAGTACGGAGCGGGCTTGTATGTGCTCATCCGCTTGTCAAGCCGCTGTCCGAGGAGGGCCTCATCCAAGTGTCCCTTCATGTGTACAACTCAACTGAGGACATCGACCGACTTGCGGATTCGCTTCAAACCATCATTAGAGAGCTTCTCTGAGTACTAGCCTATTACGAATGCGGGAGGGTATGTCACGAAGTACTGGACAATAATGGCGAGAAGTATTCCACTCAACACCAACCCCTTTCCCCTCTTTGAATTAACTTCTGTGAACCAAAGAATGGCTCCAATGAGGACCACAATTGCCGCAGACACTCTTCCAATGAATATCAAGAACTCCCAAATCTCAGCAAAGTATGCTGCTATGAGATTCGCGAAGTCTACTAGAGGACCAAGAAGAACCAGCCACATTTGTTTCACACATTAGTAGTAACTTCTAGGTTCAGATTTAAAGTCCCTAGAGAACTGTGACCGACTTCGCCAGATTACGCGGCTTATCAGGATCGAAGCCCTTTCTCCTCGCCATATAGTAACTGAACAACTGCAACGGTATCACATAAGGTATCGTCGAAAATTCAGGCTCGATCTCCTCTGGGATAGTGAACCAATGATTGGAGAACCCCTTAAGCTCTTCATCATCTCTTGCAATCACCGAGATGATTGATGCACCACGGGCCTTCATTTCCATTATGTTACCGACGATTCTGCTTCTGGTTTCATCTCTTGGGACCACAAAGATGACAGGATACTCGTCCTGGACAAGTGCTATGGGTCCATGTTTCGATTGTCCTGCAGAATAGGCTTCAGCATGATTATAGGAAATCTCCTTGAGCTTGAGAGCACCCTCCTCGGCAGTGGCTTGAGATACGCCTCTGCCCAAGAAGAGTAGACTTGGCTTGTCATAAAGAAGCCCTGCTAATCGTCTGGCTCTCTCTTCATTCCTAGAAATGACCTCCGAAACAACTTCAGGTAGTTTCTCGAGAGATTGTCGCTTCTTCTCAAGTATCTCTTTTCGTACAAAGCCCGTGCGTTCCCCAAGTGCCAGTGCCAACTGAGCGAGGGCAGTCAATTGTACCATGAACGTCTTTGTGGCGGCAACTCCTATCTCTGGGCCTGCCTGAGTGAAGACTGTATGGTCTGCCATGCGTGTAATCGAGCTACCAATGACATTCGTAATAGCCACTACTCTCACGCCAAACGACTTCGCATATTTCACTGCCATTATCGTGTCTGTTGTTTCTCCGGACTGTGTGATTGCAATCACAAGATCATCCTTTGATAGTGATTTGTAGACAGTGTCTGGAAAGTCACTGGCAAGTTCAAAACTGGGCAAGATGCCCGCAAGTGAGGCGAACATATGTCTCCCAGCCATGGCAGCATGACCAGACGTACCCATAGCTAAAAAGTAGACATTCCTTGCTTCATGGATAAACCTTACAGCCTCCTGAATTACCTCAGGTCGAATCCTGAGGGTTTTCCTAATTGCCTCTGGCTGCTCATGTATTTCCTTCAACATGAAGTGAGGGAAACCACCTTTTTGGGCTTGATCCGCAGTCCAGCTAATCTTGATAGTTTCTCTCTCCACTTCAGATCCATCAGACAGCTTTTGAATCACAGCCTTTTCGGCCGTTAAGGTCGCCACTTCCCCATCAAGAAGCAGAATCATGTCATTAGTCATAGGAAGAAATGCCGGGATGTCTGAAGATACGTATGTTGCTCCTTCTTTGCGTCCAATAACAAGTGGATTGCCATCACGTGTACATACAATCTTACCATCATCTTTCGATGTCATGGCTACTATTGCATAAGTTCCCTCAATCCGACGGGTGACCTCTGTGATAGCATCATCAAGAGTCAGCCCATCAGAAACAAAGTCCTCAATCATGTGAGGAATCACTTCAGTGTCTGTTTCAGAGGTGAACTCATGCCCCTTCGATTCTAGCTCGTTTCTGAGTTCGAGAAAGTTGTCAATGACACCATTATGGACTACTGCAATCTCGTTCTTGCAGTCAAAGTGCGGATGCGCGTTATACATGGAAGGTATTCCATGAGTGGCCCAACGAGTGTGTCCAATCCCTATGCAGCCAGGCATCTCATCAAGGTTGAGCTTCTTGTGTACTTCTTCAATCTTCCCTTTGTCCTTCTTCATGTGAAGCTGACCATTGGATATGGTTGTCACACCAACTGAGTCGTAGCCTCGATACTCCAGTCTTTTGAGTGCTTGATGCAGGAATGGTGCAACCTGACCACGCTTTTGAACGACTCCGATGATTCCACACATGTATTCTGAGGACTCCTAGCTCTGCATATAGGTAAGCAACACTTGGAAGTATTCACAAAAAGGGTTTTGTGTTCAGTCAGGGCTGTACTATCCCGTGAGTTCAATCTCGATATAGACAGAGTCAGGAATCCTTACTCGCATAATCTGCCTAATCGCTCTCTCATCCGCATCGATGTCGATAAGTCGTTTGTGAACTCGCATCTCCCACTTATCCCAGGACTCAGAGCCCTGCCCGCATGGGGTCTTCCGAGTGGGAATGACCATTCTTCTTGTAGGTAGAGGTATTGGACCGGACATACGGACTCCTGTCTTGCGTGTGATACGCTTGATTTGAGTACAAACACCATCAAGGTGTTCGGTACTTGTGCTTGACAGTCTGATCCGTGCTTTCTGAGTCATAGTCAGGTCCGTCCCATGGATAGGCTGGATACCGCAACGGAATTGGATTCGGATAAAAAGGTTGTCTTATGTATTGACCTGAAACGGCCCTACGACGTCAAAGGCAATGTCCATAAGGCCGCACAATACAACGCGGATGAGTGTCAGACTTGAACAACCTCGTGATTGTGAAACTGGGAGGATCAGTCATAACCCACAAAGATTCCTCTCCGCCTGCAGTCAACGAGAACAACATATCCCGCATCGCACATGAATTGAGAAGTCATGATGGTGAACTCATCGTCGTACTTGGAGGAGGAGCTCACGGCCACCAAGCGGCTCACAAGTATGGCTTTGGAAGCGATTCAACAACTCAGGGACTCCTACTAGAAGGAGTTTCTCCAATCCGTCACAATATGACAGTTCTCTCTCTCGCAGTTGAGCAGGTCCTAAACAGGGAAGGAGCCCACGCAGTTGTACTAGCTCCATTTACTATGGTCACACTACAGAATCGCAAGATTGCGACATTCCCGACTGAAATGATTCAGAGAACGCTTGATTCAGGTTTGGTTGCGGTGACACATGGTGATGTCTGCTTCGACAGCATGCTCGGCGCCTCCATTTTAAGCGGGGACACAATCGCAGTATATCTTGCGAAGGAAATGAGGGCAAAGGCACTCTATATTGGAACTGATGTGGATGGAGTCCTTGAGGACGACCCTCGAATCAATCCCAATGCCAACCACATCGATGTCATTGATACTTCCAAATGGAATGCAATCATTGCAAGGACGGGACCATCATCAGCTACTGATGTCACCGGAGGAATGAAGAAGAAGCTCAATGAAATCTCTACGCTGTCTGGGCTAGACATCGATATTGCAGTCTTCAACCTCGGTGTTTCTAATCGTCTCTCTTCATTACTTTCTGGAACTTCTACAGTATGTACGAGGATACAAATCTAAGTACAGAGAGCTGATTCAACTCTTGTTACATATAGTCTACTGACCGACTGCGGCTGTGACAGAGAGGTATTCTGAGAAGTCGTAGAGCTTGACGTTCTCTGGCATCACCATATCTTCTTCCAAGTACTCTGCAGCAGTCAGAACTCCGATTATCTTGGTTGACTTACACTTTCTGCATGCCACATCGGTATGTATGTGAAGAAGGGTGTTCAGCTGTTGTTGGTTTGGGAATATAACAAACGATACTCCGTTGTTGCATAGGTCATAGTATCCGTGATTCCGTTTGACCTCATCTCCCCGTCCACGTAAATCCAGCTCTAGGGCATCTATGACAGACTCTTTGAAATCCTTCAACATAACAGAGTTGACAATCCAGAGCCCCTCATCAAGGCTTACAAACCTCGGCCTCTCACCCACGCGCAAAGCTATTAGGACTTCGTCAGCCAGCAATTCCGTTAGAGCACGTTTTCCTTCTTCAACACTGAGCGGGGTTGAGTTCCCCTTGACAGACTGCATAGCAGTCGTTTCAATGAACTCTAACAGAATGTCCCACTGTATTCTGCCATCTGACAAATCAACAAAATCTTGGATTAGCTGAAACCAAAGACGCATCTGAATCGCACGACTTGTAGCTGATCCGACATCATGAATTGCTCCAATCAAACCTACCTGTTCAGTCTTAGGAACACCAACGGCAAGCTTCGTCGGATGAGAAGATGAAGTCAACTCTGTACTCGAGAGAGTCTGAGGAAGCAGACTCTCAATCATAGAATCCAGAGAGCTCGGAAAGGCAGATATGACCGTCACGGCATTGAAGTCCTCTGACCCAGTCATTATCTCTCGCAGCTTTGCAGCAGCCACACTTCCTCTCACAATTAGAATCAGCTCAGCAACGTTATTGCCCAAGCTTCTCATGTATTCACGAGTTTTCTCCAGCACCAATCCCATAGATGATGTTTTCAATTGTTCCGGTAGTATCAGAATCGCTTTGTCTTCAACTAGAATCCCAGACCCTTCATCTATGTCCTCATCTAGAGTGATTCCGAATAGCTCCAGCTTTTCAATGATGTAGCCAGCAATTGCATCCTTTACAGCTTGCAGGCCACGGCCTGGTAGTGTGAATACGAAACCCCCGGGAACCAGGGAAAGGCCTTCTCTATCAACAGTTCCCAAGGACACCAGATCTCGAATAACCTCATGGATGTCTTCTTCTTCCATTCTCGAATCGATCGATCCAAGAAGCCTTTCTATCTCCTTCTGAGTGGCCAAGTTTCTCGATGCAAGAAAGGCCACAACATGCGATCCCAACTCTCCCAGTCTATCAAACACTGCACCCGGAGCCCCTTCCAAATCTGATTT
>LRSK01000211.1 GCA_001563325.1 Candidatus Thorarchaeota archaeon SMTZ1-83 | reverse complement strand
TTGCGCGGGATCTCGGAACTACAACTCTTTCTTCGATTAGTTGCGCTCTCCTCCGAAATACAGTGCTCTCTGACAGACCTGTTGACTCTACGATTTCCTGAGCTTTGGCTTCAAAATTGACTGCGAGCCGGTCGATTATCTTAAGGTCAGCAGCGGTAAAGTGGACACGCTCCGGCTTGCTTGGGGTGGGATTACTTAGAACCAGCTGATTCTCACCCTTCCGAACCTGCGTGGACCAATGGAAGGCATCAAGGGTCCAGCCGGACTTGGTGCTGTATCTGCCATCAAATGCAGGCTTACCAGTTGAAAGCTTCCAGGCCGAAACCTTGGCGGACGTGGTTCTGAGTCCTCTCACTATGTTCAGCATATCTTCCATTCGTTCGCTCGGAATGGTTGCGACGTGCAGGGCTTTCGGTTCTGCTCCGTCTATGAAGAGAGTCTTCGTTATGTATACGGATGAGAGTACGAGTTCCGGGGACTCTAACACGATGAGTACTCGTTGCAGGCCAAGCTTGCCGGCATTGAGTAGCCCCTCCATTCTGAGGACATCGGCTCGACGGAGCCTCTGGACAGCGCGCCGGGTCTGTGAGTAACTCAACCCGCTCTTCTGCGCTAGGCTCCTCAATCCGATTCCGGGTTCCTCAAGACTTTTCTTCAGCACCGCCAGCTCAGTATCCGAGAAGAGAGACACGTTCGCTCTCCAAAGCTCCTCTACCAGCGACCAGAGGTCTTTCTGCGTTATCACCTCGACGTCGCCCAATTTGCGAACAACATCTATCCTCAGTCTTACTGCACTGAATAGGCTCCCACGATAGCTTCCTACTATCTGTCTGAGTCTTTCGATTTCTGGATCCGGTTGAAACACATCAATCTGACCGGCCTCTTCAATATCTCTAAAGGACCTCAGGAGCGCCTTTGCATCAGCAGTGAGCAGGCCTTTTAGATCGGAACCATCCTTGTGTGGCATGACATTCTCCTCCTGTGACAGGATCCTGAGATGGGGGCTCATTTCTTCGTGATATACTCGGAGTAGGGTTCACACCGACCAATAAAAGCCCAGAGAGAAAGCTACAGGGGGGAGGAGTCGCTCCAAAGGCTCTCGAAGTAGGCAGAGGCCATGGCCGCGAAGACTGGAGCCGAACTAAACACTCCAAGGAACCCTCCATCTTCATCCCCGCCGGCAAGCATAATCAGTGTCTGACGAGCATCAATCACTAGACCGGCACCGAACACTCGATCACGCGTTCTTACCTCGAATCCGGTCGGTATCAATGATTTGAACGAAGCATCCACGTCGGAAGTCAAGACCCTGATTCTCTGTGCTTTGACGGACAGAGCTCTGTCAATTATGGGGTTTAGCTCCTCAAGCTCCATGGTCAAGGCAGGCACAGACAGGATCACCTCCTCTCTGGCAGAGTCAAGCATCTCCAACGCCTTGGCAAGAATCGCCGCCCGCCCGTGTAGCAGCCAGACGTCACGTGTTGTAGCTATGGTTTCCCGCTCAAAGATGGCTTGGAGCTCGTCCACAACCAACTTGCTGGCATTCTCCATTCGCTGCTCCCAATCGAGTCTGACTAGACGTACCACCTCAGTCGGAGCTTTGGCAGTATATAGAGTGGGACGGCCTTTACTCACAGTTATGAAACCCTTCTCCTCTAGCCTACCAAGCACGTCGTAGATTCTGGAGTACGGCACCTGGGATTTGGTGCTTATGTCTGAAGCCGCCATCTGGCCGCCTTCAACCAAGGCAAGATAGGATGAGGTCTCGTACTCCGTGAGTCCTAGTTCTTTCAGCGCCTTGAGTGTAGCGTCACTAACCGACATTGTCACCACTGAGAGTGGTGAACCGCGTGCCTATTAAGTCACCTATTATTTCTGGCGATTCTCAACGTACCACTCTAGGAACTTCCGGAATGCCTCAGAGCGATGAGAAACCTTCACTTTCTCATCAAGTGATAGTTCTGCATATGTGCGAGATTCTCCATCTGGAATAAAGATTGGGTCATAACCAAATCCACCCTTCCCGCTGGCTGCACTAGCAATGTCCCCATACATGGTACCTACGAAGTAGCGAAACACCCAGCCGTCAGCGTAGCCGACTCCGGTATCGAAACGAGCATCTCGATCCTCCACGCCATCCATGAGACGTAGAACTCCTTCCATCCCTATCGTTTCAAGGACGTAGGCGGCGTAGGGTCCTGGAAAGCCACTCAATGCCTCGATATAGAGCCCTGTGTCGTCAACCACCACCGGCCGTTTCAGGACCTTATAGGCGTGTTTTGCCGCTTCCATGGCGACCATGCCGACACTTGGTGCTCTTACCTCGTACTTCTCAAGTCCGGATGTTTCAAAGGGAACGCCAAGCTCCTCAAAGACTGGGGTCAGTTCTTCGATCTTGTGTTCGTTCTGTGTAACGAGAATCAGCTTATCCTTTGACATAGGTTAGGACCTCCTTCACGACTTTGTAGGAACTCCGAACGCGCTCCAAGTCGAACATCCCTGTTACGTTCCAGAGAATTATATGCTGAAGGCCGAATCGACAGTATTCCTCAAGCATCTTGATCATCGATTCGGAGTTTCCAGACATGTAGAACTCGTCAAGGACTTCTTTGGGAACCTGCTCTATAGCTTTCATCGTGGTTTCCCGATCATAGCGCATTGGCACATAATCAGTCAGTGAGTAGAAATCCTTCCCAAAGGGATGCTCGTAGCCCAGTCTTGCCCATTCGTCGGACTGATAAAGCAGTGCAAACGCCTTTGCCAGCTTGCTCTGCTTCAGCCTGTCACAAACGGATTCGTCTTCATCTATGATGCACCAGTTCCAAAGGGCGGCCGTAAACGGACCACTCTTGCCCAGCTTCTTCCGATGATCTTCGATTGTCTTCAGACGATTGCCATAATCACTTGGAGGAAGAAGTGTCGGAATCCAGCCATCTGCAAGATCGGCTGTGATCTTCAGCATCTTGGGACCCATGGCAGCAATCCAGATAGGAGGTGGCCTTTCGGGATTCAATGGCCTCAATGACATGACTGCATCTTTCAGTTTCCAGAACTTCCCATCATAGTTGAATGGTTCTTGGGTTTGCCAGACCAAGCGGATTATCTCCAATGCTTCTCTGAGTTTCCCGACTTGCCCAGAGTAGTTCAGACCGTAGGGTTCGATGTTTTCAACCTCCCCGGCTCCAATCCCCAGGATTGCCCGTCCATTGCTAATGTGATCAAGTGTGAGAAATGTCTGAGCAAGTAGGATGGGGTGACGTCTAATAGGCTCGGTCACCGTCGATACCAGCTTGACTTTCTCAGTTACACAAGCGCATGCGGCCATAATACTGGCAAGCTCATAGTAGGTATGAGGTGACTGTTGTAGGAAAGACAATGGCGTAACATCTGAAGTCCATACACTCTCGGGGATGAACCCCGCGAAGTGGTCGGGAAAGGCCATGCTGTCATAGCCCAATGAGTCAATTGTCTTTGCGTTCCTCATTGCATTCTCGAATGGTGGTAGAAAAGGGCCGGGTGCACCAATCTCAATGTCGTGAATATCAGTCACCTATTCGCACCTCTCAGCAAATGCGATTAGTGCGCTCTTGACCTTCTCGAAGTCCTCTAGATGCATGAATTCATCAAGTCCATGGTAGTTGTTGTCATCGCGCAGGGTACCATAGCAAGCGGTTGGTATGCCCACCTCCGTGAAGAAGTGACCGTCGTTCCCTCCCAAATCCGCTGCGATAGGCATCTCCGGACTCACAGCTTCTTGGACTGCCGTGTGAAATGTCTTGACAAACTTGTTCTCTGGATCAGAGCTCCATCCATCCACTTCCATCTTGAATTCGATGCTAGCTTCTACGCCAGTTTCTTCCTTCGCTTTCTCAAGGAAGTTCTCTATGTCTTTCGCAACATCCTTGGGCTTCTCTTCGGGTATTAGTCTACAGTCGAATGTGATTTCGGCTTTGCCCGGGATGACATTTGACTTGCTGCCTGCCTGAAACATTGTCATCGAGAAACGACCCCAAAGAGTCAGATGCGGAGATTCGGGAGGTGCAGGCAGTTCTGATTCGACCTTGTGCCTCATGTCAACAAAGTCGAGCATCACTGTCATGAGAGGAATCGACAGGTGAATTGCATTGGCATATGCAAAGGGATAGCCAGCGTGACCCTGCTTGCCGTGAACGGTGATGGTCCCAGAAACAACGCCGCTCGCACCTATGCTTACATACTCAGGCCCAGAGTCAACCACAATCGCGAAGTCCCCTCTAATCTTTGGCGGCCCGTTAATCAAGTAGTCAATTCCCCACTCACCGCCTATCTCCTCATTGGGTGAGATGAGTAGTTTCCAATTGACCTTGGAGCTTCTCTTCTTGAGAAGCTCTTTGGCCGCACTCACAGAAGCGACAATGTTTCCCTTGTTGTCCGAAGCACCGCGACCGTATGCCTTCCCTCCCTCGATTGTCAACTTGAAAGGAGGTTTCTTCCAGGCATCAATATCACCTGCAGGAACCACGTCATAGTGTGTGCATAGTAGAATCGTTTCCTTGGCACCAACGTCCATTGTTGCCACAATATTGGGTTGAGGCTTGTCGTCATGCTTTGAATCAAAGACTTCGACCTTCAGGCCAGCCTCTTCACAATACTTCTTGATGACCTCTACACACTCAGAGTAGTTCTTCTTCTCATCGCTGTTGGTGTCAAGTTCCACTATCTCTCTAAGAAAGCTCTCTTCCCACTTGTCCATATTCCATCCTCTCCCGGTGGCAAACGAACGGCAGTATCCCTCACAGATTAGTATTGCGTCTATTTCTACTTCTGGCAAGTTTGGCAGTAGTTTGTCCTGAAACGGTTGGCTGTAACCTCAGAAACACGGCCGCCGCATAGAGGACAGATGCCTCCACCCTTGCCGTGGATCATCAAGAAGTTACTCCTCTCACTTCCCAATTGGCTTAGGTCGCACCCTGATAGAATGTCGAGAACTCTCAGGAGAACCTTCTTCATAGAATGGTAGAGACGTTCCACCTCGTCATTGGAGAGTGAACTGCGTCTTCTGAAAGGCAGAATGCCTGCGTACAGGAGAACCTCATCAGCGTAGGCATTTCCGATACCCTTGACAAACCTCTGGTTTCGCAGAACATTCTTGATTTGCCCTCTATGGCGGACAATTCTCTCTTTGAACAAGTTGAGGGTAAGCTCTGGGTCCAAGGGAGAAGGACCGCGATTGGAGAATCCTGCAACGCCGGAGTAATCGCCTACTGGAACAAGATAGACTCGTCCCATCCTCTTCCTGTCATAGTACCACAACGTGTAGTTGTCAGTCTTCAGTGAAAACATGTCATACTTGACAGGGCTTCTAGGTTCCTCAGTCATTCGAAACCTACCTGTCAACATCGGATTGACAACCAGATCGTGATTGTCGAGCTCCATTATGATGAATTTGCCATCAGGCCTAAAGGACTGAAACGCTTCACCTACAGATGCAGACTCAAAGTGGTCAACAGGTTGCCCGTGAATTACAACGTGATCATGGACCTTTACCTTTCGGATGGCTTCGCCAGCAAGCTTCTCTCGTAATCTACGAGCAAGTACTTCAATCTCTGGCAACTCCGGCACAACTCAACACCCTATTCAATCACGATTCGAATCTGTAGCCACCTGGAACAATCACCGATATAAGCCTCAGCGAATGAGCGCCTCCATACGAATCCTCGACCCAACTGTGTCGAGTTGATACAGAGATGACTTAAGGCCACTTGGAGGGAAAAACATCTCCATGACCGAGCCAACAGTATTTCATATCCAAAAAGGCCGCCTCGTGAGAATGTCAGACCCAGGTGCCTTTGGAAGGGGTGACTGTTATCTAGTTGATGCAGGGCCGAAGATCTACTTGTGGATTGGCCCCAAGTCTACAGCGGATGAGAAGTTCCTGACAGCAGCATCAGCGGTCTTCAAAGATACTGAGAGGAAGGGTCATGCAGACATCGACCGCATCGAAGGTGGAAAGGAACCCGAGGAGTTCAAGGTCCTGTTTGATGACTTTCAGCTAACTGATGAAGACACTGAAGGAATCCTAAGAAGGGTTCAGCTGGAGAAGCGTGAATACAAGCTCTGGAGGGTACATCACGAGGGTGACGACACCTTCTTCGCGGAGGTACCGCTCTCGCGCAGCTCTCTCAGGAGTGATGACGTCTATCTAGTGGACACATGGGATGACATCTTTGTCTGGCGAGGCAAAGATGCCAGCGCACGGGAGAAGTTCGATGGAACTATGCTCGCACGCAGATACGACGCTGAGCGCGTGGGTGTACAAGAAATAGAACTCATTGAAGATGGTAGCGAGCCAGAGGAATTCTGGAGATCCTTCGACTAGGCCGTATTCCCCCTAGACCAACCTATAGTGACCATGACGGGGTTCGTAAAGGACCCCGCTCTGTTTCATCTTTTCCAACGCCTCAGCTGCAATATGACGTTCAACAGAGGCTTCAGTGGCAATCTCCTCGAGGGTAGGCCCAAATGATCCGGTCTGACCTGTGTCCAGATTCTTTAGTGCTCTAAGGACTTTCGTATTGAACTTATATACACGGCTATCCCGACCCCAGTCACGTTCTGTTTCAGTCTTCAGCTGGGTGAGTTCCATGAACTCCTTCAATGCTGGTTCAAGAACTCGATTCCACGCCGTTTTGATGTCTTGGGCACCTATCTTGCTCTTCCAAGCTGCACGAGCACTGGAACGGGCCAGACGTGTTGCACTGAACGGTCGTCCAAGTGCATCAGCATCGAGTAGATGACCGCGAGCAAGTGCGGAGTCGTCTAGTCCAAAGCTCTCTCTTAGACCCTCAATCCTTGCAAGTACGTGCTTTGTGCCTGCGTCTATCGAACGTTGAGCCACTTCAGGAGTAAGCATCTGATAGGTGATGGCAGACTTCAGGATTGGAAGCCTCAGGTCGGATGGGTTCCCTGTTTCAATCCAGAAATCCTCTGATGCCAACGCCAGTGGCACATCAGGAAGTGCTGCGGTTTCGTGATCTGTCAGAGCGCCAATTGAGACCTCTCTGAAACCGGATTTGTCATAGCGGTCTACACAGATGGATTCCAACTTCTGACGTCGTTGAACACCAACGTCAAGTCGCCACAGTCGAGGAGTAGATACTCGAACCCCATTGACGATTCTCCTCGATGTCCACGTCCCTCTGAGTGTTGGAGGCAGTACTCTGCGGATGAACGACAACAGTCTTCGAACCTGAGCTTGCGACACAATTGCCTGTATCCCAGCGGTGAGTCCTCCAATGGACTCGTAGAGTGGGGGGCTCGAAGCGAAGAGCAGTGCAAAGACCCTTTTGCTGGCCTCTGCCATCCCCACATTCTCAAAGAGCAGTGTCGAGAGCTGCTTCAGGCTCAAGGGTGGCTCAACGGCAGTGTGAATCTCTGAAGTCGAAATCTCGTAGGACTCTGCAAGCAAAGCTTTCAGGAATCTCCCAGTTCTTTCCAACACGCTTGAAGCGACCACAGTGTGTCCGACTACCTCAATGTAAGCGCCATCTGGAGGTGGTTCCATCCCAGCAGGCAATTGTACGAAAACTCCTTCCAAAAGCCATGGACTGGGTGCAAGCAACACCAATGACTCATCATGTGTATGATGGGCAAAGCCACGGTAGAGATGTTGTTTTCCATGTGTCGGTTCTTTGAACTCCTTCAAGAAGCGTAGTTCCCATCCAGCCAGTTCCGAACCGTACTGTCTGGTGAAGACATCACTTGCAGAAGCAACATCGCCCAGTGGGTCAGTTCTGTCTACAAGATGAGCAGAGATGTCTTCTTGGTCCATTTGCAGCACTCCAGTGTCCTTAGTCATACAGAGTCATATTGTCAGTGATTTGTCACATAGTGGCCTCTTGTTGTCCTTCTCTCCGCAGATACTCGCGGTACGCGCCAGGGTACTTCTCTGCAAGCTGCTCTATGGTCGGTAGCCGCTCTTGATAGGGCGTATAGGCCTCACCGAGTTTGACACTTTCTAGCTCGTTGTCAATCACGGGCTTGAGTTCATGGTTGATTTCGAAACCTATGAAGTGCCTCCAGCTGCATTTGGCAGCGACCGCAGTAGTACCGTTGCCCATGAACGGGTCCAAGACAACGTCCCCAGGTCCTGAAGAGAAGTCGATGCATGTCATCACGACATCTGTCGGGAGCTTCGTGCTGTTCTTCACTTCCCTAGTTCTGTATTTGCGTTTTACAGCCCACACATCCTCGGGGTAGTGCTTCACCTTGTTGAAGAAGTAGTTCCTAGAATCCTTGGCAATGAAGATGACGTGATAGTGACTCGTCACAAATCTGCGCCTTGTGAAGACTCCAAACGGATAATACCAGACTATGTGGTTCAGAGTTGTCAAACCGGCCTCACGAACCTCTCTGAGTACAGGTTCGAGATTAGTCCAGCCCGAGAATATGTAAGCTGAACCCTCTGACCTCAGAATGCGTGGTATCTCTCGAATCCAACTCTTGGTGAATTCGTCGTATGACTCTGAAACTTCTTCGTAGCCATCAACAACCAGAGAAACATCTCTATTGTAGGCACCACTCTTTCCATCAAAGTCGATTCCAAAGGGAGGGTCTGCTATGACTAGATTGATTGAACCATCAGGAATCCGGCGCATACCTTGGATGCAATCCTCATAGTACACCCGGTCAAGGCCAACCTGTTCTGAAGGCGCCTGTCGCTCTTCGTATAATTTTCGCGCTTCTTCAACTGTCCAATCAAGCTGTGGCTTGAAGTAGAACTCAGCTAAATTCGGAACGTATCTTTGAGCGCGTCGCCGAGCAGAGGCCTCTTTTTCCCCTTCTTTTGAGTTAGTCGTCATAGGGACAGCCGCATTCCTTTGTTCGACGGTCCACTTAAAGCATTGTGCAGATTCCGACGATATTGGGCGCTAAAGCAGCTCAGATGGGTCTAAGCCTCTGACCATTGCCTTCTTTGTCATCCAATCCAATAGGGATTCTGGAGGCTCGACTTCCCCTCGTCCTTCTCTTGGCACGAGCTCCAGTGCCTCCTCGGGACACTCAATGACACACACACCGCAACCTATGCATCTGTCTTTGTCTGCAACGCTGACATCTTCAGGAATGCTTAAAGCTCCGAATTGACACCGTTCAACACAGGTGCCACAGCCTGAGCATAGATCTGAATCCACATTGATGATGAAATCTGAATCAACGAAGGCATTTGGCTGATCATACTCTGTCAGCCCTCTGAGTACCCCGCAGCAACAGGTGCAGCAATTGCAGATGTAGGTCTGTCCACGTTGAACGTTCATCGTGCAATGCACAAGCCCGGCCTCTGCCGAGTCACGCAGTAATCTCAGGGCATCCTCTTTACCGATTGGTGTCGTGAGTTCATCATCATCGAAGGCGTTCTCTCGTCTTGGAGCCAAGGTTATACACACTGTGGTAGGATAGGAACAGGGCTCGCCAATCAATCCCCTCTGCTTCTTGCAGATACACTCCCTTACTCCCCAAGAGGCTGATGTTTCAACCAGTTTCTCTGCCTGCTCATAGGGATGAATGATGAGATCCGCGCTTACCGACTTGTTCACAGGAACTACCTTGAAGATTGGAGGCGCAGTATTGAAGAGAGACCCACCCCTAGTCTTCTCGAAGTACTCCTGACAAAGCTTGGCAAACTCCTCGTCCATTCGGCCGAGTTGCTCTTCATATATGCCAATTGCAAAGGGCATGAGAGCGTATTTCCTCATTCCGGCAGAACGAGATATCCAGCCACTAATCTGTCCTTTCTCAACCATTGTTTCTAGTAGCTCTGTGGTCTGTTCTAGGGGCAAATCTAGGCGCGCAGTGATCTCCTCTGCAGTCTCGCCACGCAGTTTCAGCTTGCTTGCGAGTGCAGCCTCCTCAGGAGTAAATATCCATTGTAGTACCTTGAGATGAGTTCCATCCTCAGTATGCGCATAACCGTTGGGTATAGTGTCTAGGACCGCTGCGAGTCTGACGTAGGGATCATCTGACATCATTGAGAACCTCTTCGCACTTCGGTCTACGAAGGGCAATTTAGAGTTATCCCAAGAGGGCTGAGTTCAGCATTGACCTTCTCAACGGTTTCCACACAGCTGTACCCTTTTCCCAGGAGGATATGTGCGAGACTCTGCTGGTAGGGGGGCAAGAATGGGATGTTGCTTGACTCCAAGATTGCTCTATACTCCTCCCTGATCCTCTTGTCCTGAAGATATTCCTCAAGCTGTGGAAGCGTACTTCCATTCTCAAGAATCATGTTTCGAATCTTCTCCAAGAAAAGGGGCTTGGGCACATTCACCGACTCGCCGAAGAGGCGCCGCACATTCTTCTCAAACCATTCGCGGATTCTGTCGACTCGACAGTACGGAAGTACAACGACCTCATCTCCACCGTACGGCATGACTCTCACGAGACTCCTAGTTTCGGCCGAGAAGACAAAGTCAGGCAGGTTGGTGTAGCCCACCTCAGATATGTCAAGTCCTCTTTCTTTGAGTTCTTCATTGAGAGAAGGAAGCGTGTAGGGTCTGCCTTCATCTATCCCTTCCTCAACAATTCTAACCAGAGTTTCAAAGGCTTCTCTATTCTCCTTTGACAGCCGGGACATTTGTTCAGACAGCGTGTCCGGTAGGCGAAGAATAGTGGCGGGTAGGTCGCCTTCGCGACCAATATAGCCCTCAGATTCAGCCCAACTCAGAAAGTCATTCCAACTCTGAAAACCCAAATCCTTCTCGTTGAAATCTTGATTCAGAGACTGCATCACATACTTGACGTTACCTAAACCAGGCTTGTTTCCGGCTTCCTCCACAGTCTGAATGGCCTCTTGTAGTATAGCTCCCATGATGTGCCGCATCTCAGAGATGCTTCGGACGCGTTCCTCACATCGACCTACGTCGGGACAGTCTAGTGAGATTCTTCTGAACGAGTGGACATCAGTATACTTCGTCGCGAGGTCTGTCATCTCATATGCTGTGATTAGGGGGTTGCTGATGACCCACAGACCTAGACCGCGGTGGCGAATGGCTCCTGCAATCAGCTTGAAATCTCCGTCCCCTGTAATCAGAACATAGCAGGTTGTTTCAGGGTAGTGAACCATGTGATCTGTAATGTAGGCCGCCATTCTGTAATCAGCGGCATTGTCTCTGCTGTCGGGAACATGTATGACGTCATATCCAAGGTTGTAGAGCTCCTCCGCCGCTTGACGGCGGTTGGTCCAATCTGCAAATGCATAGGACTTAACAACAGTCCCGGCCTCTTGAATCGCCTTCGTCATCTCTCTGTGTGTTCTGAAATCCTCATGAACATTCTCGAAGTCCCAGAACACTGAGATATTTGGCCTCGATTCAGATTCGGTCATCCATCGTCCACCAGACAAGGTGCGATATGGCCGCAAGCCTATAAAGAATACCGACCGTCCTTGTGAATAGCCACCTTCTTGACCGGAGCCGTAATTATGTGAGTTCAATCCTGATACGAAATGACTGGGTGGTCACAAACAAGCAGCTTTGCGCATTCTTCTTCTATGAACATGTTCTCCTATGGTGACTTCTTTGATGGCAGTGTCAACATCCTTTCAAGAAGGAATCAAGTGTTTCATTCTATGTAGCTGTTGGACTAGACCAAGTCCCTTATTACTCATATAGGATGAGTACCATACCGTCAGAGAGGACATACCACGGTCAAGGTAATTGAGCGGTAGATCATGGCAAATGAAGAGATGTTCATGCGCGAGAGGAAGGCTTTCCGCCTCATTGCTGAAGCGGCCCTCCAGCCAAGAGGCAGTCCGGAACTCTACCGCAGGGTCCTAAGTGAGATAGCTGAAACACTCGAGTTTGACATTGGAACTCTAAGACTCTTCGACGAAGAGGAGGGCGTTCTTCGGCTGGAGGCTGTGGTCGGGTTGCCTGGAGGAGAAGTCCAAGATCCTGTGTCCTTGGATGACCCAGAGTATCTTGCCGCCCGTGTGGCACGGACCAAGACACCCATCTTCGAATCGGACGTTTCGAAGAGTGCTGAGCTGAAGTCCAGAATGAAAGTTATCGAAGCACTTGGAATAGAGTCTCTAATTTTCTGGCCCATAGTGGGTGCAAACGACGAGCTACTCGGAGTCATGAACGTTGCCAACCGCACTGTAAGGCGGCTGTCGGAGGAGGACAAGGACTTCTTTCAGATAGTTGCAGGTATGTTCGCAGCCGTCATCGAGAGACATAGAGCGATGGAGGCACTGAGAGAGAGTGAAGAACGTTATCGGCGTTTGGCGGAGAGCGTTGTCGATATCATATGGACTGTCGACATGAACCTGGAATTCACATACGCTAGTCCTTCAATTGAAGAGGTTCTTGGATATACCTCAGAAGAAGTCATGTCCATGCCGCTAAATCGGATTATGACACCAGAATCGCTCAAGCTAGTCGAAGAAACCCTCACTGAATCGCTACGCCTAGAAGCAACTGTCGGTAGAAACGGATACGAGTCACCGCCTCTAGTGATTCAGATGTTCCACAAGAATGGAACAACCCTTTGGATTGAGATTTCTAGAACATTCATACGTGACGATGATGATACACCGATTGGTATCCTTGGAGTAGCGAGAGATATAACCTGGAGAAAGACTGCAGAGGAAGAGCTTGCAAGGGCCAAGGCACAGGCTGAGTTCTATAATGATCTGATGGCCCACGACTTGGCGAACATGCAGCAGGGGGTTCTTGTCAGTCTGGAACTCATGTTAAGGAACTCTGAGCTACCCAAAGAGCTTAGAGGGCTTGCCAATAGAGCTCTTGCACAGACCAAGCGCGGAGTCACCTTGACTGGAAACGTCAAGAAACTTGGAAGACTCGTTGATGGAGAGAAGGAGCTAATCAAGACAGATTTGTACCAGACCGTGATGGATGCTATCGAGATAGTTGTCGACTCCTATCCAGACAAGGAGATAAAGGTCAATACAAACCTTGTCAAGGGCAAGCAGAATGTCATGGCCGATGAGTTCCTAATCGACCTCTTCTACAACCTCTTACACAATGCTGCTAGAATGGACCAAAGCGAAGCCGTCGTCATCGGTGTTTCGGAATACCCCTCGGATGAGAGAGGTATGCTGATGTTGAAGATAGAGGATCGGGGACCTGGGATTAGCGACAGCATGAAGGAAGCAATCCTTTCTCGATTTGATGAGAAAGTGAAGCGGGGATGGGGTCTCGGACTCACCTTGGTAAAACAGATTGTTGACCGCTACGGGGGGAAGATCTGGATTGAGGACAGGATTTCTGGGGACTATAGCCAAGGGGCTTGCTTCGTTCTAGTTCTGCCAGCAGCACCCTGAGCTACAATCTGGGAGACCCTGGTCAAGTTCGAAACAGCTTCGAGTTTGCCTGTGCGAAGCATACCGTCAAATAGCTCGCGTGATACACCACACCTGAGGCCAGAACGTATGTCCGAAGAAGCCAAGCGAGTTATCACGCTTGAAAGAGAAGACGAGCTATCACCTCGCGTAGCACTGCTATA
>LRSK01000210.1 GCA_001563325.1 Candidatus Thorarchaeota archaeon SMTZ1-83 | reverse complement strand
ATTGTGCTCCACTGTCCTGCTCTTCTCAGCATACATGGCAAGGCGGTCAAGGCGTGCATCCTTTGCGGCATGGTCCCTAAAGCTCTTGGAACGTATCCTCTCGTGAATGTCTTCGTTCAGGCGCAGGATGTCGTCTGATGTCTTGAGAATATACTGAAGCATCTTGATAATCATGTTGAAATCATTGATGTCTCTGATTTGCAGAGTCTGACTATAGAACTGATACTCTAATCTTGCCAGACGCTCCCTCATTCCGACGATTTCCCGAAGCCATTCCTCTTCACTGTCGGAGAATTTCGCTCTCAGTCCGCTCCATGTCTGCTGCTGATCCAGGAGTTGAACAAGATAGGCTCTCAGGAAGGCAAAGTGATCTATACCGTCCTCAATATCGTCCTCAGTGCCGATTGCGTCCATCATCTCATCCATTTCACTGAGTTTTACAGCAATCATGAGCGAGAACTTGTCTACGTATCGTTTTACCTCTTCAGTCTTCTCCTTCTTTGTCATTGTGTCCGCGAACTTGTCGCTTAGAGTCAGGAGGAACTTGTAGAGACACTCGCTGCATATCTCAGTGCTTGAGGTGAGATCCTTCGTGGAGAGGAATTGCAGTGCGTCTTCTAGGTCGTCACCCGGTACATCGCGGCCATGAATTCGAAGAACCCACCCCTGACTGATGCAGAACACTCTATTATCAGGATAGTTGATGAATACCGACGTATAACAGACGTTGTCCTCCACCGCCTGTTCCTGCCTCATACTCTCCCTATCGGTATGAAAGGAGAAGAGCTGAGGGTCTATTTCGATTGCTTCAATCTCCAGTACCCTATCATCATTGACACAGAGTTTCTCGTCGCCGAAGACTTTGTAGCAGGGGCACCCTCTAATAAGCCTGATACTGCCCTGCCCAAATTCTTGCTGTCCCAGTGTCAAGTAGGAATCCTCCATATTAACGGCGCTTCATCCACGAATTCCCATCTCACGTCTATCACTACGGTTGCACACCTTGTGTTATAGGGATTTTTGTGAGGTTCTCGTTTCAATCTGGTTGAGCATTCTAACCAAATTCTTGAACCATTGTACGTTCTTACTTCGACTAACACTATGTTTCTGAAGGAGCGTTCCTATTTCGTTCGGAAGTTGGCCAGTTTCTTGGAGATCACGCGTCATTTCTCTTATGTCCTCAACGATTCGGACTACCCTCTCGGCAACGTCAATCATGAATCTGAGCAACCCAAGTGAAATCTGAGCGTCTTGGGATTCCCTTAGTGTTGACACCTGAAAGAGGAACACTCCCTCGAGTCTGGTCAGGAGCCTATTCCTTTCGACCAAGGACACAATCCGACTCTCAGCCCCATTCGACCTCAAGTCGTGAATCACTCCTGTCCATTCGCTTCTGAGGTCCAAGAGCTCCTTGATTCGTGCGCTGATGAGGTCATCCAAGATCTCCGAATCTTGACCATCGGAGTGCTCGGCAGCACCAATAAGGTCGGCAGCCATTTGCGCTGTCACTCTCTTTAGATACGAGGAGATGAGCTCTGCTCTTTCGTCGTCTGTCAAGAGCTCCTCAAAGGTGTCTCCGAGCGTGATCAGATACTTGTAGAGACAAGAAGAGCAGATCACTCCGTCGCCGGCCTGCTCTGAAGCACTAACGAACTGAAGTGCTGCCTGAATCTCCGACGCCTTCACTGGACGTCCGTTAATCTTCACTAACTGACCTTGGCTGACACAGTAAGTATGTTCCTTATCGTTGTCGAGGAACACTAGACAGTAGCACATACTCTCGCTATTGCTCCTCAATTCAGTCAAGTCTTCTATTGAGGTGGCATTACCGAAGAAGACTGGGTCTATTGTGATCGTTGTTATTGGCATAACGTCATCGTTGTTCAGGCAAACCTTCTCTCTTCCAAACTCCTTCAGGCAAGGACAACCCCTGACTATGCGACTGCCTATGCCAGAGGTCCTTTCCACAACCGAGGAGTCTAGTCCCATCCACGAAGCTCCTTACACCTTACTACAGCCAATTTCCAACATTGGGAATCGGCCAACCCTTCAAACACTACTATGAGATATTAGCACATATGAAGGTTTGTTTCACGGCCCCCAGCCGTGACTAGCGTCAGGTTAGTTAGGCTCTTTTCAATGAATCTTGGATGCCCAGAGGGCGCCAACCATACGAAAGTGCGCTGGGTGTGTCATGCAGAAATGGGTCTTGACCTGTATGCAATGCAGACTCTGATGAATACAGTCTACCAAGAACTACGCGGGAAGATTCTCCTGCACTCTATCCTCCCAGATCAGGGGGCAGTATGCCGCTATTTCCACAGTTCCTTCTTGAGCATATCTCGGATTGCAATTCTGATTGCTTCAGAGCGATTTGGATAGAGATCCATCTCAACGAGCTTCTCTATCCCTTTGACGTATTCAAGTGGTACGTGTAGTGTAATCAGCTTCAACAACTGTTAACCCCACAGTTCGCGCTTCAGAAGGTCTCTGATTGCAATTCTGATTGCTTCAGAGCGATTTGGATAGAGATTGCTCTCGACGAGTTTCTCTAGCCCATCGACGTATGTTTCAGGGATGTGAAGAGTAACGAGCTTCATGTGAGTATCACCTGAGTGAAGCCCACGTCATACCCGAATATGATTCCGTGTATTACTCGGTCGGTATTCAGTTTGAAAGGAAGAAGAGAAGGTTGATATCCTCAGCGGCTCCATATGTGAATGAATGTGTGTTCGATGAGCTACTGGGAAGAAGGAGAGAGGTTTCGCGCCTACTACTTGTGCTTAGCACTCATTATCGGTTATGTGGGCTTGAGTGTGCTTGTCTATATGAGTTGGTGGACTAACCTAGAAGGGTTCGTGCTTGCAGTTCTATACACAGCGCTCATTCTGATATCGCGCTTTGGTCTTGGAGTTGGCTATCGCTACAGAGGCATAAACCCAGATACCAGAAGCATGATGACCACCGCTGACTCCCTCTTTCTAGACCCGGTTGAGATTGAGAAACAACCTTGAGCCAACCCATTCTCAGGCCAGCACCACACAAGTTTTAACACCCAGAGGATGCTCCGTAACTCGTTGATACTCCGAGGCCCGGACGTGTTGCGTATTGGACAGACAGAAAGCTATTGACGTATTGTTCAATCCCCGGTCCATAGCAGTTGTCGGAGCTTCTGCCACGGAGGGCAAGCTTGGAAACGATGTAGTCAAGAACCTCCTCGAGAGCGAGTTCGAGGGAAGAATCTACCCGGTGAATCCTCGCGGAGGAGAGATCCTCGGGTTGAAAACCTATCGCAGAGTCTCCGAGATTGGCGGTCGTCTAGACGTCGCTGTAATCGTCATACCTGCCAAGTATGTCCTGTCTGTTGTTGAGGAGTGCGGCAACAAGGGAGTCAAGGCGCTTGTAGTGATTACAGCTGGTTTCAAGGAGATGGGCCATGAAGGGCAGGAAGCCGAAAAGGAGCTCATTGCGATTGCAGAGAAGCATGGGATGATAGTCCTTGGACCGAACTGTCTAGGAATAATCAACACTCATTCCCCCTACAATGCCTCGTTTGCTGCGGGCACACCTGAGAAGGGGACTATCGCATTCGCTTCACAATCAGGAGCCCTCATGACTGGGATTCTTGATTGGAGCCTCATGGAGAAGATAGGATTCTCCAAGTTTGTGAGTCTGGGCAACAAGGCCCAGTTAGATGAGGCCGATTTCGTTGAAGCATTTGGAAGAGACCCCAACACGACCTTCATCCTGCTCTATATTGAATCTGTAATGAATGGAAGAAAGTTTATGGAAGCATGTAGAAAGGTCACACCAAACAAGCCCGTCTTTGTTGTCAAAGGTGGGGTAAGTGCTGCAGGCGCACGCGCCGCATCGTCTCACACAGGATCGCTTGCGGGAAGTGACACAGCCTACTCGGTGGCTTTCAGACAATGTGGAGTGATGCGAGCGGATAGCATGGCTGAGCTGTTTGATGTAGCCAATGTTTTTGATGACTGCAACCTGCCGAAAGGCAACCGCGTAGCCATAGTAACGAACGCAGGCGGGCCCGGTATTCTTACCACGGACGCATGCGAAGAGAATGGATTACAGATGGCACAGTTCTCTCAAGCAACCATAGAGGAACTAAGGAAGGGGCTGCCTCCTGCTGCTTCTGTCTACAATCCTGTGGATGCTTTGGGAACCGCGCAACCGGAGGATTACGCAGTATCTCTGGAGGCTGTTTTCAATGATGAGAATGTTGATTCCGTCCTGGTGTTGTTGACTCCACAGGCCATGACGAAAGAAACCAGAACTGCGCAGATACTCGTTGAGGCACGCAGGAAATACCCGGGCAAACCACTACTGGCCGTGTTCATGGGCGGCAACGCTATGACCTACCCTCGGATTGTTTTGAACGAGGGAGGTGTACCTGTCTTTGACTTTCCAGGCAGAGCTGTCAATGCCCTTGCTGAATTGTACCGATATCTGGTCTTGAGGGACAGTCTCAGAGAAGAGAGCCCTCCTGATTTCAAAGTCGACAAGAAGAGGGTGGAGAGAATCATCAAGAGCGTGCGTGAGGATGACCGCCAGGTATTGCTAGGCAGTGAGGCACACGAGATGGCAGAGGCCTATGGCATTCCAGTGGCTCGGATCAAACTTGCCACGAGCGCCCAAGAGGCTAAAGAAATCGCAGCCCAGCTAGGCTTCCCAGTCGTGCTCAAAATAGCAAGCCCCGACATCATTCACAAGACTGACATCGGTGGAATCCAAGTGGGACTCGATGACGAAGAGGAGGTCGAGAATGCCTTTCTTGAGATTCTGGACAATGTCCGCACACATATGCCGAGAGCAGTGATCTACGGTGTAGACGTTCAGGAGATGGCAGAGAAAGGGAAGGAACTCATAATCGGTTGCTCGCAGGATATTCAGTTCGGGCCTCTTTTGATGTTTGGGGCTGGAGGAATCTACGTGAATTTCCTCAAGGATGTATCATTTAGACTTGCTCCGATGACACGAAAGGATGCGGCGGAGCTCATCACCGAAACCAAGATGGGCACGCTTCTCAAGGGCGTGAGAGGCGAAGAGCCCAGCGATATAGAAGCGATAGAAGACACGATTTTGAGAATCTCGAAGCTTGTAACGGACTTCGAGGAAATAGTAGAATTGGATATCAATCCCGCTTTTGCGTACGAGAGAGGGAAGGGGATATCTGCGGTCGATGTTAAGATAACAATATGAGGAGAGTAGATTGGCGAAGAACATTGTGATTAGCGGAGAAACTCTGACAGGAAAAACAATGGTCGCTCTTGCCATAGCGGCGAAGCTTCGTGGAGATGGGTACTCTGTCGGATATTTCAAGCCCATCGGTCAGAAGAGCTTCGACCATGGTGATGAATCTGGGGATATAGATGAAGACGCAGCAGTCATGAAAGAGGTTCTTCAACTCGATGTTGACCTTGACAGTATTTGTCCAATTGTCAGAAAGAAGTCAAGTTATGACGAGTTCATCCAAATAGGACACGACGAGCTAGTCCAGCGAATCAAGAGTTCCTATGCCAAAGTTGCCGAGGGACAGGACTATATTCTTGTAGAGGGCACAAAGGCTCCATGGCATCTCCTCCACGTGGGACTCTCTACTCCACAAATTGCCAAGTTACTCGACGCTTCAGTAATCTGCCTCTTCAACTTCAAAGAAGTGACTGCGATTGATGATGTCCTATTGGACAGGGACTTCTTCAGGCAATACGGCATCGAAGAGATTGGGGTCGTCCTCAGCATGGTGCCTCCAATGCTAAGGAAGGCAGTCGAAGAGCGAATCAGTCCATTCCTAGAGGAGAATGGAGTGAAGTTCCTTGGTACAATCTATCAACGACGAGAGCTCTTCAGTCCAACGATAAGAGAGATTCTGCGTGCTCTTGAGGGAGAGATGATCACAGGGGAAGACAGAATGGACCTACTCATAGACAGGTTCTTGATAGGAGCCATGGCTCCCGAGAATGCTCTGAAGTGGTTCCGGAGAGCAAAGGATAAGGCGGTGATAACGAGTGGCGACAGGTCGGACATCTGCCTTGCAGCCCTTGAAACTGATACGAATCTGCTAATCTTGACCGGTGGCATGGGACCTGACATCCGAACACTCTCCAAGGCAAAGGAGATGAATGTCCCAATCATGATGACTCCGCACGACACATACACCACGGGTAAGAGAGTTGACAGTATAGCCGGTACAGTGTCTGTGGAAAACAAGGAGAAACTGGCAATCGTTCAGAAGATAGTTGCAGATGCATTGGATCTTACAGGCTTTGATCCATAGTTTCTCTGCCATCGCAGATAGTGAGGAGGAGCGTTTCTCGCTCCCGCTCTGGAAAAAGAAGAGCACTTCGGTTCCGGGAGATGATTGCGTGCTCTGTGATATCGCTACATCGCTGCCATAAGTCACCTTGTGTGTTCATGCCAATACTGTGTAAGTATTGAGGGTGTTGCCCAGACATGACACGGTGCAATATCCACCTAATGTGCTGCATATTGACTCCTTCCTTGGGACCCCTCCTCTATACTTCACGCCACATCGCAGAAGTGTTGTCGTTTCGGAGTGAAAGCGAATACATTTATGCCCCATGTTGTCTTCGACGTGCGCATTTAACACAAACCATGAGGTGAACAAATGGCTACAGATGCTGAGGATAAGTCGGAAGCAGCTGGTGAGGCTAAGGATGCAGCGAAGACTACAGAGGAACTGCAGTCAATCAAGCTCATCCGTGAAAGGCGTTCGATACGTGAATTCACTGGCGAGAAGATACCGGATGAACATATCGAGCTGATTCTTGAGGCGGCTCGACATGCACCGAGCCCTGAGAACATGCAGATGGTTCGATACATAGTAATACGTGACGATCAAGGCACCAAGGAGTTCTTGGCAGACTTGGCGGAGGAGATGGCTGTATCTGCATTTGGCGGGTCGCCCTTTGAACTGGCGAGTGGTCGCAACTTCTATATCTCAGATCCTTATAGAGCTGCAATCTACGCAAGACTGCGGGACGGTAAGCTATTCCGCTACCCCGAATCGAGCGATACTGTCATTGTTGTCTGTGCAAGTGAATCATGGCATGATGCGAACTACCTATACCCCAATGAGCTCTTTGGGTCTGTCGTGGCTGGGATGGCCGTCACGAACATGTGGCTAACTGCAACAGAACTAGGATATGGTTGTGGTTATGACGCATTGGTGTGCGCAGACCCGCGCCATTCGGAGCTGGTGCGAGATAGACTTGGTATTCCACCAATATGGACCCCGCTGTGTGCTTTTTGTATTGGCCAGCCTATATCAGGACGCGCACTTGGACCTAGTAGGATGCCACTTGAGGGTCTGATGTATCATGAACGTTGGGGATTGCCGTATAAACGGATTGCATTTCGGAAGGAGAAGTGATTGATGTGGAAGTAACTTTTGATGAACCGACAATGGAGAAGCTAAAGGAGATTGCTGATGAGAGTGGCTTGAGAATCGAAGGAGTGATTGAAGTAGTCATCCACGAGTTCTGCAATGATGTTGGCGGTAGAGTATACACGGGAAGATGGTCCAAGGGCGAGAAAGACGGAGTCAAGGGCTTCCGTTATGTAGTTCAATGGCCATACCGACCAGGATTCTTGGAGGCGACGGGTGACTTGGTGAAGAAGTGGAGGAGTGCATAATGGCAAAGTTCAGAAAGCATCCGACAGGCGAGTGGCCCTTTTACCCTCGACTCAAGGAAGGCGACATTGAGCATGAGTACTGGACGTCGAAGAAGATGTACCACCAAGCCTTCTTGAATGACCGAAAAGGTCGCATTGTGGTTCTGATTGACGGAGACCGCTACGATAAGTTTCTTGACAAGGTAAAGGAGCGGAAGGGCAACATGTGGGCAGCCACAATTGACTTGGTATTGCATGAGGCCATCGATGACTGGATGGCAAAGGAGGAGTGAGAACAATGTCGTCACAACTTGATGAGTTCTTCAAGTTCCTTGTTGCTAAGGTGAAGGAGAAGGAAGACCTCAAGAAACTGCTTGAGGACTGGGTGGGTCCTTATGATGGAAAGATCCTTCAGGTGCACACAGAGGCTGGGGCGCAGTACATGGTGATCACAAAGGATGACATGAAGATCTTTGATGGTGTCTACCCTAGTCCTGACTGCATCTACAAGGCCTCTTCAGAAACTCTCTTGGGTATCTTCACCGGAGAGGTGCCTTTCAAAGACACAATGAAGGACGGTCGTCTTGAGGTCATAGGCAACGCACATGAGAGCGATCCCCTCGCAAATCTTATACTTGCTGCGTTGATGGGTGCGATGTAGGAGGCTCTGCTATGGACGTAAAGAAGATAGCTGTCATCGGTTCCGGGCTCATGGGTTCCGGAATCGCCTATGTATCAGCTTGGAACGGCTACGAAGTCACAATGGTTGACATCAATCAGGAGCTAGTTGACCAGGGAATCGAGAGCATTCGCAATAATGTACTAACGGGCATTGACAAAGGCAAGATGTCAATCACCGAAGCAGAGGGACTCATGAGCAGGGTAAAGGGCACTGTCGACACTGAGGATGCAGTGAAAGATGCAGACCTTGTGATTGAGGCCATCTTTGAGAACATGGAAGTCAAGAAGGGAGTTTTCGCCAAAATCGATGCCGCGGCACCATCGCACGCGATTCTGGCGACGAACACCTCCTCTCTTAGCATCGACGAACTGGCAGGTGCTACCAAGAGACCAGACAAGTTCATTGGCATGCACTATTTCTCACCTGTCCCGGCTATGAAGCTCCTTGAAATCGTCATCGGAGAGAATTCCAGCGATGAAACTATCGCCGTTGCTAAGGCTGTAGGTGAGAAGCAGGGCAAGACCACAGTCTTTGCCAAGAACAGCCCCGGGTTCATTGTCAATCGTCTGCTCATGCCAGTCATGCGTGAGTCTATCCTGATGTACGAGAGAGGAGAGGCTACAAAGGAGGAGATAGACACTGCCATGGTTGGCATAGGCAAGGCTCCGGCTGGTCCATTTGCACTTGGCGACTTCGTGGGTCTTGACATAGCCTACAACGCCATGTCGACACTCTATCGGGAGATTGGTGACTGCTTCAAACCTCCTGATACCCTGAAGAATCTGGTTGATGCTGGAGATATCGGGATGAAATCCAAGAAGGGCTTCTATGACTACGGAGCGGAGGCAGCTGAAACAGAGCCACCTAAGGGTGCGGATGCTGAGTGGATTGTGCAACGACTCAACATGCCCGCAATCCGTGAGGCTATGATTCTCGTCGATGATGGGATTGCCAACAAAGAGGACATCGACATGGCCATGAAGCTGGGTGCAAGTTGGCCAATGGGTCCATTTGAGATGGCTGATCAGTACGGACTTGACAAGGTCCGCGAGTTCGTCGGGAGTCTCGAGAGTGAACTTGGCGAGTGCTATAGCGTTCCGAAGTACCTCAAATAGACTAGAAGTACAGGGCATCATGCCCTGTCTTCCCTGTTTTCTTCCAGACTTGATCTCTAATTCTCAGAAGTGTGTTTCAGGAACGGATTTTTAAGTAGGTCGTTACCCACTCAGCTCAGATTCACATTTAGGTGATTGAGATGCCAGAATTCGAAACAATGTTGTACAGCAAAGAGGGCTCGTTTCTGTCTCCTGTGAAGAACACAGCAGTCATCAAGTTCAACAGACTTGACGCGCTGAATGCGATCAACGATCAGTTTCTCCAGGACTTCAGCGACGCTCTGGATGAGGCTGAGAAGGATCCAGATATTCGTTCCATTGTTGTAGCATCAAATCATGAGAAGGTTTATTGTACCGGGGCTGACCTCAAGATGGCTCAGACACTTCTTAGTGACCCCGACAATGTGGGTGATCTTGTTGCTCAAGGCCAACAAATCCTTGATCGACTAGCAACCACACCGAAAGTCACCATCGCCGCAGTAAACGGTCTGGCGCTTGGTGGAGGTCTTGAGATTGCCTTAGCCTGCGACATCAGGATTGCTGAGAAAGAGGCTAAGCTGGGCGCTCCGGAAGTAAGCCTAGGGCTTATTCCAGCATGGGGAGGGTGCGCTCGACTGCCGAGAGTTGTCGGTCTTGGCAAGGCCATGGAGCTTATTCTCACCGGAGCTCAGGTGACTGCCGACGAGGCGCTGGCAATGGGCCTAGTGAGTAAAGTTGTCACGAAAGACGAGCTCATCAGCCAAGCTCTCTGGTACGGAGCGAAAGTTGGAGGCAATGCTCCCATTGCAGTCGGCCTCGCCAAGAAGGCCACACACATGTCCTTTGAGGACGAGATGGATGACAATCTCAAGTACCAGGTTGAGGCCTGCGTTGAGTGTTTCAGGTCTAAGGACCTTGCTGAGGGTATTTCCGCACTTCTTGAGAAGCGTCGTGGTAAATTCACCGGAGAATAGCACTATACTTCCTGGACCCCGGTTTTCCGGGGTTTCTCTCTTTTTCATCGTGGGCTGCTAGGAAGTCTGTCCTAAATCCTCCAAGCACTCCACACGATTGTGAAGTCCTCCCAATCGTCAACCTTAAGACCCCGTTGGCAAAAGAATCGCGAACATAGATACGTGATTGAAGGAGCCAGTTCCCTGATATGGGGCAGGTTCTCTACACGGAGGAAACGAAATTGGGAAGAAAAGTCGCTGTCGTTGCTGGCGGCCATAGCAAGTTCGGAAAGCGGTACGATGCTACCATGAGGGAGCTCTGTGCCGAGGCGTATAAGCCCATCTATGACGAGGGAATTACGCAAGACAAGATTGATGCATCAGTTCTCTCGTACGCTGCATCTCAGTTCACCGGTCAGGGTGCCGGTTCAGCTCTTATTGCAGATTACATTGGTATACAAGACAAACCGCACATGCGAGTTGAATCAGCTTGCACCACAGGCACGGCTTCACTCAGAGCAGCTTGGGGGATGGTTTCTGCCGGCCTATATGACGTGATGCTTGTGTTGGGAGTAGAGCAGATGAACCGGGTTTCTTCGGCTACCGCGACCGAGTATATGTCTCAGGCAGGCGATATGCGTTGGGAATATCCATTCGGAATCAGCTTCCCTGCTTTCTATGCGCTGATGGCTTCAAGATATATGGCCGAGTATAATCTGCCTCATGAAGTCCTTTCGATGATCTCTGTGAAGTCGCATCATTATGGTGCCCAGAATCCGAAAGCGCATCTAGGGAGGGAAGTGTCTCTTGAAGAGGCTCACAACTCAGTTCCAATCTGTAGGCCCTTGAACCTCTATGACTGTAGTCTAATTACCGATGGTGCTGCCGCAGTGGTGATAGCAGCAGAAGAACGGGTGAAGGAGTTTACCGACAGACCGATGTGGATTCGGGGTATTGGTGCTGGTGCTTCAGAGATGATGATTCAAGATCGTTCGAGTCTGACATCTATTCCAGGAGCCAAGAGAGCCTCAAAAGCTGCTTTTGAAATGGCTGGACTGAAGCCAGATGATATTAACATGGCTGAAGTCCACGACTGCTTCAGCATAGCTGAGATGGTTGCTTACGAGGACATTGGTTTTGCAGAACCTGGTAAGGGAAGAGAGCTCGTTGAGAACAAGGAAATCTACCATGATGGACGCATTCCTGTCAACTGTGATGGTGGTCTGAAGAGCAAGGGTCACCCGCTTGGTGCTACGGGAGTTTCAATGACATATGAGATTCTCAAGCAGATGCGGAACGAATCAGAGAATCCATCTCGCCAGATAAAGGATGTCCAGTATGGCTTGGCACACAATGTCGGACAGAGTGGTCAATTTACCAATGTCTTCATCTTTGAGAGGGGATTCTCATGACCGAGAAGAAGGAAATCTACCTTGGATATGCTACTGACAAAGCTGTGACGCCTTGGTACGAGGAATGGCTGTCAAACCTTGAACAGGAGAAAATCATGAAGAGCGTGTGCCCTTCATGCAAGGCCGAATACCTCCCACCTAGGCAGCACTGTCAGAAGTGCCTGAGTGTCACTGAGTTTGCAGAGTTCACCGAAACCGAAGCCAAGCTGTTCTCATATGTGATTGTGGACTTTGCACCAGAGAGCCTATCTTCGAAGGCTCCTTACGTAGTTGCCATCGGGGAGTTCCCATCGGGCTTGAGGCTCACGGCACACATCACGAATCTGACCAGCATGCCCGAAGTTGGAATGTCACTTAAGCTCGGGTTTGATAGGGTGGATGACAAGAAGATAACTTATAGATGGCTGGTGTAGCCGTCGAGAGGGCAACAAGCCCTCTTCTCCTTTCTTTTTGACTAAGAACCGGACCGCTCAACAGTCCTCTCTAGTATCTTGGCCCAATTCGAGAAGAGGGCCACCTCATCCAGAGTTTCCAAGTACAGCTTTGATGCAGCCTTGATGTCACAACGGTCAATTCGCTCAATCGCGTCGTCGATTACTTCCAATATGTCACTGAGTCTTCTCTTCCCATCATTGCGTCTGTAGTCAGAGAATACGATGTACTCTAGGCCTTTCCCTTCCCACGCATTGAGGAACCTTCTCTGCTCCTCGACTGAGGTGCTCATATCATAAGAGCTAGCCAATGACGTTCTCATTGCCACGAGCGAGTTCTTCCAAATCTCGACTCCGCCCTGTTGCTCCAATCTGCTATCCTCCAACGCGATGATGTAAAACGGACTACTAAACAGCTAAATAAATATGAGGTCGAAGAAACGCGATACAACTTCAGGGGCGCCACAGTCTGATCTTCCGGTTCTTTATCAGTTCCGCTCTCTCCTTAGAATCTAGGCAAGGATTGCACTCTTCTGCGTTGCGAATGCTTATTACGTACCCATTGGCCAATCGGGTCGAGTCCAAGGAGGACAAGACAGTGTCAGATGAAGATGTATTGTACGAAGCACAAGACGGCGTTGCCACAATAACTATCAACCGTCCTGACAAGTACAACGCTCTCAACACATCAGTGGTCTTGAAGCTGCGAGAATTCTTCGGGGAAGCTGAGGACGACCCGAATGTGAGAGTAGTAGTTCTAACTGGTGCAGGTGAGAAGGCGTTTGCTGCGGGAGCGGATATATCTGAGTTCAAGGGGAAGGACTCGAAGACAATACGACCCCGTGTGGAGCGCGGACAGGAGCTCACTAAGTTCATCGAATCTATGTCAAAACCTAGCATAGCCGCAGTGAATGGTTTCGCACTTGGAGGCGGCTGCGAGTTTGCGATGGCCTGCGACATCAGATATGCATCTGCGAACGCCAAGCTAGGACAGCCAGAGATCAACCTAGGAGTCATTCCTGGGTATGGCGGGACTGTGCGCCTTGCTAGACTGGTCGGTCTCGGTAGAGCCAAGGAGCTTGTCTATACTGGTGACCACATCACCGCAGAAGAGGCACATCGAATTGGACTCGTCAACAGAGTCTTCGATTCGATTGATGCCCTAAGAGAGGGAACTATGGAGCTAGCGAAGAAACTTGCTTTGAAACCTGGAGTTGCTCTGAAGCTGGCTAAGCAATCGCTGAACAACACCTGGCAGATGGGGCTTGAGGAGAACCTTGCATTCGAGGTAGATGTCTTCACTCAGACCTTTGAAACAGAGGACAAGGTCGAAG